>JBBSUA010000031.1:0-12116 GCA_038235315.1 Pseudomonadales bacterium
CTTTCATATTCCTCATGGTCATGGTAACGCACTGGTTATGTGCCCCGTATTCGCTTTTAATTTACCAGAGGCCGCACCGCATTATGCCGAGTTGGCTCGTGCGGTAATGCCCACGCAAACGGCTGGCATGACTGATTTAGCAGCAGCAAACCAATTGATTGATCAATTAAAAGTTTTTTTACAGATAAGCGGTCTCAAGTATCGTTTAAGTGAGTTGGATATCACGGAAGAAGATATTCCAGCCTTAGCAGATATCGTTATCAATACTTATGCGCGACTTATCGCTACCAATCCCAAAGATATAAATTTAGAACAAGTAACCGCTATGTATAAGGAGATAATGTAGGGTTTTTAGTCAAAATAACAAAGCTTAAATTATGTTGCTCGTAGCGTTAATCGTAACAAGGAAATCAAACACTCACTAAGGAAAGTAGCTATGTCAAATAATCAGTCAGAAACTCAAGCAGAATACGAGCTAGACGTCGTCGTTGATGGCTTTCACTATCTAGAAGGTCCGCGCTGGTACAAAGGTGCACTATGGTTTGTTGATTTTTATACTCAAGGCGTCTATCGTGTCAATGACGATGGGGTCGCCGAAAAGATTGTCCAAATCGATGAGCAACCTTCTGGTTTAGGTTGGTTGCCCGATGGGCGTATGCTCGTAGTCTCAATGAAAGACCGTAAAATACTGCGCTTAGAAGACAATGGCGAGTTAGTGGTACATGCGGATATTTGGGATCATTGTGGCGGTCATGCCAACGATATGGTCGTAGCGCCCAATGGCAATGCTTATGTCGGCAACTTTGGCTTTGACTTGATGGGTGGCGCTGATTATAAAGATGCTGATCTGATACTGGTCAAGCCAGATGGTAGCTCGCAAGTAGTGGCAGAGGGCTTAGCTTTTGCTAATGGTATGGTGATCACTGCTGATGAAAAAACCTTAATCGTCAATGAATTATTCGGGAATAGAATCTCGCAATTCGATATCCATGCGGATGGCACGTTAGGCGAGAGACGCGACTTTGCCAGTTATGGTGCGCTAGGCGATGAGCCAAATCTTGGCGTTCGTATCGGCAATGCCAAAATCTTACCCGATGGACTGGCATTAGATAGTGAAGGTGCGGTCTGGATTGCCAATACGCTCAATCAACAAGCACTACGAATTGCTGAAGGCGGCGAAATCTTAGAGACAGTCAATACCACTGCTGAAGGTGTATTTGCAGTTGCAATTGGTGGAGCAGATGGTAAAACGTTGTTTATGTGTGCGGCACCTGATTGGGATGAAGCCTCACGCAAGGCTGAGACCAAAGGGCGTATGTTGGCGACTCAAGTAAAAGTAGGGCATGCGGGTACGCCTTAGTCTAAAGAAACCGTAGCCGATTCAGTTTAAAAACAATACAGTGCTACTGGGATGAATTTTGCGCAGGCTCGACGCAGCGTAGACACAGCAAGCAAGTAAAATTTATACCAGTAGTGCGTTTGATGGAGTCGTAGCCGTTTTGTTTTAAACTGACTATAGATAGATTATGTACTGAGGAGTGAGTCGGTAGGTAATTCATAAGAAATCAGTTGATAAGGCTGTCTGCTGATGAAGCTCTACTTTTAATTTTTTTGCACATTCAATAATCTTTTTTCTATCAGCAGCGATAGCGCCATTTTCAAGTGCGGTTAGGCGCATTTGTATGGTGACATCATAATGCGGATAACTGGCATTGCGATGAAAGAGACGTTTATCGACCTCGATAAGCTCAGCAAAATCATGCAGCTCCTGCAGAGTGTCCGCTAACATGTGACACCACTTATAGCCTCTAAATTCTATACACATAAAATCTACGTATATTGCCATGTTATCGCATCCTTTAAGTTACCTATTCCATTGGTCTCGTTATATTTTACTTTAAAAATAGTTAAATGACCTCCTGTCCATATAGTAGCTCCTAATAGATGTGTAATGAGTATATAGTTAAGCATGACGTTAAATTCCGTAAAATTAAATCTTAAAATAGGAGCTTTATAATGAAACGTGCCAATCAATTACAACCGTTATCCAGACAACATCACCTTGGTTTACATATCGGGCGTCATGCAAAGGAGTGCGCTAATGAGCCTCAAGAGATTGCTGAGCATTGGCAAGCACTGACCTCATACATGAATGATATGAAAAGTCATTTTGATATTGAAGACAATATAATTGCTAGCGCTTTACTGACTTATCGAGGTACGCAGCCTGAGGTGGCGTCTGTACTTGATAAACTTGAGCAACAGCATAAACAACTGCACAAGCTAATAGCAGATATCCAAATCACTCAAAAGACAAAAGCCGATGTACCCACAGTAGCACAGGTGAGACAGCTCGCTAATACGTTATACGATCATATCCGTTTTGAAGAACGGGAGCTGTTTCCTATCGTTGAAACCTATCTAACAAAAGAGGATCTAAACGCTATATATGCAGCTAGCCCAAACGATATTAAGCACTTAGAGGAACAGCGATAGAAAAGCAAAGCAATGTTAAATAGGATGTTTCTAATCCATATATAGCACTGGATTAAAGGTATTTTTTATTACTATATTGCATACTGCTAGATTCTTTTTATTAGCTTAAATTATTAGTAGATATATCATCTCTAAACAATGTACGATAGCAGAATGTTCGCAGCAGATGACTGCCAATACATTTTGGCTTGCCAACTGTGGAATATAAAACATAAATACTATTGGAATACCTAAAACAGGGACGCTCTATCATGACTCGACATAATCGTACCAAACATATCAGTGATATTTCTAAAATTAGTAGTGTTCAGTCATCATTACCTATTATCAAATCAATGGTGATAGGGACATCACTTGCTGCATTGCTAGCCAGTTCCGGTTGCGCGACTAGCTCATTATTAGAAAGTAGCAGTCAGGTTAGTACTAAAACCACCAATCAAGTGCTGTCTCAAGATCAAATTATCGCCTTTGGACGTCCTGCACAGGCATTACCCAAAACGCCCAATGCAACCATGGTTATTGTAGGAGAAAAGAGCAGTTATGTTCTGACTCAAGGCGGCACAGAAATGGTGAATCTGTTGACCAATCTGGACCCCAAAAATATCAATGTCGAAAATGACATGACCTTTAATGTTCCTAATAATGATGGCTATTTTCAAGGACAAATGAAAATGTCCTATGCCAAATTAAAAGATGAGTTTGGGCGCTCTGACTATCAGTTTTTCTTACAGAATGGCGGACAGGACTGCACTACAGCCAGTGATCAGCGCATTAACGCTCAGCGCTTTTGTTTTAATGTACCAGTCAAAGGTGCTATTTATCCAGCAGTTAGTAATTTAAGCCTAATTCAGTCAAAATATCGTCCATTAAGTAAGCCTTATACCGTCACCTTTTATGGTCAAACGCAGCAGACTCAAGTGACTCGTAGTGGTACCAATGGCGTTGAAAAGCTAGTCTTGCTACCATTTGCACTTGCTTTTGATGTCGTTACTTTCCCACTGCAGCTGCTTGATAGCGTAGCCAATTAGTAGAAAATTCAATGGTTTCAGTCTAGCAATCAAAAAAAGCACTCATCATTGAGTGCTTTTTTACTGCAAAAATAAGGAAAGCTTACTTTTCCATTAACTGTGTTTTTGATAAAAAAAGCGATTAGTTAAAGTAGTTCAATAACCTATGTATCGGATACCTTCACCAAGAGGTCAATACTGATGCCGTATTTTGACTGATAAAACCATCGGGCGTTTGACCGTTGGCTGCTTGCCAGCTTTGAAATGCCTTGCGAGTATTGGTGCCAATAATACCGTCTGTACCTTTAGTATCATAACCCGAACTGGTCAGACGTTGCTGCAAACGAGTCACTTGAGAAGTCGATAGTGGACGCTCATAACGAGGCCAAGAGCGTTGTAGGCCACTTTGACGGCCGATAGACTTACCTAATAAGCTCACACCCAACGCATAGCTTGATGAGTTATTATAGACTTTGATCACATCGAAGTTAGGGCTTAATAATAGTGCAGGGCCATCTTTGCCCGCAGGAAGCCACAACTCCATTGTCGTATTAGCATCTAGTGACACATCCTCTATAGTATCGACACCAAGAGACGCCCATCTAGCAGCTGACTGCTTGGTATTGACGGTTGAATAATCGAATGACGCGGGTAAGGTAGCCTCATAAAAAGGGGCTAAACCACGTACCCAGCCAGAATTACTGAGGTAATTGGCAGTTGAAGCTAGCGCATCAGCAGTTGACCACGGATTGCGATGACCGTTACTATCACCGTCTACGCCTTGCTTAAGCCACGTGTCAGGAATGAACTGGGTCTGTCCCATACCGCCAGCCCAAGAGCCATCGAGCTGTGACCAAGAGATATCACCACGCTGTAACAGTGTAATTAGTGACAGTAATTGGGTTTCGGCAAACTCCTGACGTCGACCATCAAAAGCAAGGCTCGCCAGTGAGCTTGGGATGTAACTGTTACCTGTTACCGCCCCATAGGAGGACTCCATACCCCAAATAGCAGCAATAACTTCGGCATTGACGCCGTATTGTGACTCTAGACGTGACAAATATGAACGCTGTTCAGAGAATTTGCTGCGGCCTGTATTTACTCGTCCGTCTGATACCGCTGAGTCTGCATAGTCCCAAGGCATTTTGGAAAACTCTGGTTGTCCAGAATCTAATGAGATAACTTGCTGGTTTAGATAAGTAGACGCAAGTAAACGCTGCACATCAGCGCTATTATGACCAGAAGATATCGCACGCATAGAGAAGTCTGATTTCCAGTCGTCAAAATTACGATAGCTGGGTTTAGGTGTCACTACCGTTGGCTGAACAATAACAGGCTTAGGCTTTACTTGAATGGTTTGAGTCTGGGTAATTTGGACATTACCTTGACGTACAGGCTTACTTTGCTGCATAGCCTGCTGTCCAGTACACCCAGCTAGCCATAATAATGGTAGCAGAGCAATATATTGCTTCTTTAATATCATAAAATTCTCGAATAACGGTAGGGGTTGTAATCAATGGCTGTAAGTAAACGCTATAAATAAGTAAATCAAATTTAGAACAAGGTTAAGACGTATGAAAAGGTGATTTTGAGTTTTGCTTTAACTGTCATTTAGGATAAAACTGTATCAAAATTGAACAGTACGGAAGTCAAAAATTACTGTAGCAATAAATAATCATAAAGTCGATGAATAAGTAACGAGAATTTAGGTAGTTTTTGCCTAGACACTGATACCATGAACACTTAATAGGATAAGTAGAATAATCAAAGATTATAAAGCGACCAAATAAAAAAAACCTCAAGCGCTACATGCCCTTGAGGTTTTTTTATTAAACTAAAGCTAATGCGCTAGTGATAAACCCCTCTAACTCAAAATCAAACTATCATCATCTACTTTTTCGCCGCGAGTTTGTTCAAACATATCGAGCAAATCATGAACTGTCATGCCTTGACGTTTTTCACCTGCGACATCGAGTACGACTTGACCTTGATGTAACATGACAGTACGCGTGCCATGTGCCAAGGCTTGTTGCATAGAATGGGTGACCATCATCGTCGTAAGCTTATTATCAATGACAATCTTGTCCGTTAATTCTAATACAAAGGCTGCCGTCTTAGGGTCAAGAGCAGCGGTATGCTCATCAAGCAGCAGGATTTTAGAGGGTTGCAAAGAGGCCATAAGCAGACTTACTGCCTGACGTTGACCACCAGACAATAAGCCCATACGATCCGTTAAACGATTCTCAAGCCCTAGCTTTAATACGGCTAGTTTTTCTCTAAATAGCTCGCGGTTATTGGGGTTTAAGGCAAAATTTAGACCACGCTTACCACCGCGCTTATACGCCAATGCCATATTCTCTTCAATCGTCAACGCCTCACAAGTCCCTGCCATCGGATCTTGGAATACGCGTGCAACCCAATGAGCCCGCTGATGCGCTGATTTTTTGGTGACATCGATACCGTTTAGCAAAATAGAGCCGCTATCGACACGAGTGGTGCCGCTGACCGCATTCAAAAATGTCGACTTGCCTGCGCCATTTGTACCAATCACGGTAACGAATTCACCATCGGCAATATTGAGATCAATACCACGCAATGCAGGATTTTCAATAGGCGTGCCCGGATTAAAGGTCAAGCGCAAATCTGTAGCTTGCATCATAATCGTTATTCCTTTTACTGATAGGCTAGGGCTTTATAGAGGCTAAGCCCGAACTTTGCGACTCAAAAATTTATTTTTGGCTTTTGGTAATACTAAGGCGATAACGACCAACAGAGCAGTAATCAGGTTCAAATCTTGCGGACCGAAACCGATACTACGTAACGTATCGCTTGATAAGGCAACCTGAATAAATAGCTTATAAAGTATCGCACCAATAATAACGGCAAGCGTAATGAGCCAAATGCGTTTGGCTGGAATGATGGTTTCACCGATGATAACCGCTGCCAAGCCAATAACGATCGTACCAATACCGATAGAGATATCTGCACCACCTTGAGTCTGCACAAATAGAGCACCTGCTAAGGCAATCAAACCGTTAGATACTGCCATACCGATGATAGTCATCCATGAGGTATTGATACCTTGTGCTTGTGCCATGCGTAGGTTGGAACCCGTTGCGCGCATTGAAAGACCAGTCTCTGTACTATAAAACCAATCCAAGAACAGTTTGGCGATTATGACCACCACACCAATGATCAGGCAACGCATCCAATAGCCGTTTTCATTAGTGACCAGTGAGCTAAAAACGGTAGTCTCACCTAATAGTGGTAAATTCGGCGCGCCCATAATGCGCAGGTTGACAGAATACAGTGCCACCATAACCAAAATACTGGCTAACAGTTGCAAGATACCAAGCTTGACATGCAGCCATGCAGTGACAATACCCGCGACTGAACCCGCAAGCATACCAAACGCGCAAGCCAACCAAGGGTTAACACCAGCAACGATAGAGACACCAGCAACTGCGCCGCCGAGCGGAAAACTACCGTCGGCTGTTAAGTCGGGAAAATCTAGGGTACGGAATGAAATGAGCACACCAAGTGCTACAAGGCCATAGATTAGACCACTTTCGAGCGCACCAAAAAAAGCAATTAGAGACATAAGCAATCAGTAAGTCATAACTAAGCACTACGCCGATTGAGCGTAACGACTAAGCGGTGAATTTAACAGACTATACAATCTGCAGTTAGGGTCAGCCAAAACAGCTCATGATGATGGATTATCATAAATTACCTTGGCCTAAAACTTGGATTCAAAATAGGTAGTATGCATTATAGGATGACTAAATGTTTACCACTCTTAAAAAACAAGCCCAGCCTATTGGTTAATAGCTGGGTTTTTCTATATTTACTGAACCGTATTATAGCGTCAAAACAGACGATAATTTAATATTAAGTGTCTAATATTATCGTCTGCTTTATTACTGCTAGAACGGAGAGCTTATAAGTAAGCGTTATTTTACTACTTCTTTAGCTTTATCGATAACCGCTTGTGGTAAGGTTATGCCTTGCTCTTCAGCGTGTTTCGGGCTGACGTATAATTCGAGAACCTGTGGGGTATAAACCGCAATATCACCCGCTTTTTCACCATTTAAGATACGTCCGACAATTTTACCCGTTTCGCGACCAAGGCTATAATAGTCAACACCCAATGCAGCAATGGCACCGCGTTCAACGGAGCTAGTATCAGAAGCAATTAGCGGAATTTTACTTTCTTTGGCAACTTGATACAAGGATTCATAAGCTGAAACGACGTTATTGTCTGTCGAGGTATAGATTACATCAACTTTACCCTCTAGGCTACGAGCAGCCATCGCAATATCAGTACTGCGCTGCGCTGGGGCTTCAAGTACATTAATACCGAGTGGGGTAAGCTTTTCTTTTAAGTTCTTCAAAATGATGGTTGAATTCACTTCACCTGGGCTATAAACGTAGCCAACATTTTTTAGGTTAGGGATAATTTGACGCATCAGCTCAATTTGTGGCTCATAAGGAAGCGCATCAGAACCACCAGTAACGTTAGTGCCAGAACCATCAAGCTTCGGTACTAGCTTTGCTTCAACCGGATCAGTGACCGCTGAGAAAACCAAAGGAATGCTGCTAGTAGCCGCTGCTACTGACTGTGCTGATGGTGTACCAATCGCCACGATAACATCTGAATTATCTGCAACAAACTGCTTGGCAATCTGTCCCGCAGTCGCCGTATTGCCCTGCGCACTTTGGAAGTTGACCGTCAAATTTTCGCCTTCTTTAAAGCCTTGTTCGGCGAGCTCATCGATGACCCCTTTACGCACAGCATCAAGTGCTGGATGCTCAACGATGGCAGTGATAGCAACCGTTTTCATTGCTACTGCGGCATCGGCACTTGCAGTAGCGTCAGTAGTGTCTTGTGCTGACTGATTACAGCCCGTCAAAATAGCGGTACAAACGCCGCCCCATAATAAAGCTTTGCTAAAACGGCCAAGAAGATTCTGATGCAACATGGGTCTTACTCCTAGAGGTAATAATGTATCCATACGATAAATAAAAGGTCGAGTTTAAATACAGCAATTTACTAACAATTTACTGACAGCTTATAAGTTACTTACTAGCATTTTGAGCTTTGGTATCAACATTAATACCATTTTTTAGCATATCAGCGGATAAACTGACGCCCTGTGCTTCGGCATGTTTGGGACTGACATATAAGGTCAGATCATTCATGACTTCAGGTTTAACGGTATTCACCGCTTCACCACTTAAGATGCGATATACCATTTTGCCAGTGACACGCCCAAAGTCATAATCATTGACACCCAGTGCAGCGGTTGCACCACGCTGAACGCTAAACTCGTCTGAGGCGATGATTGGCAGCTGTATCTCATTAGCTGCTTGAGTCATGGCTTCAAATGCAGACGCCACGTTATTGTCAAAAGACGTATAAATGATATCAGCGCGTCCTTGCAGACTACGCGTTGCCATACCAATATCAGTAGGGCGGTTGGCTGGAATATCCAGTAATTTTAAACCGCGTGCCGGCAATGCTGCTCTTAGACTATCACGTAGCGACACTGAATTGGCCTCACCAGGACTGTAAACATAACCAATCGTCTTGAGATTGGGTTTAATCTGTTGTAATAGATCCAACTGAGGGTCTAATGGTAGCTGGCTTGATAGACCCGTCAGATTGTCCTGAAACGGTTTGCCATCTGCGTTAATCAGCTTAGCGCCCAACGGGTCTGAAACTGCGGTATAAACAATCGGAATAGTCGTCGTTGCTGCAACGATAGATTGCGCTGAAGGCGTGGAGATAGCGACAATAACGTCCGGATTATCACCAACGAACTGCTTGGCAATTTGTCCAGCAGTCGCCGTATTACCTTGCGCACTCTGGAAGTTTATTTTTAAATTTTCACCTTCAATATAACCATTGTCTGCCAATTCGTCGATGATACCGCGGCGCATATCATCCAATGATGGATGTTCGACAATTTGAGTAATCGCTATGGTTTTAGCAGGCTTGTCTGTGCTAGTGCTAATTTCATCAGTAGATGCTGTAGTTTCAGTAGCAGAGTTCGAGCACCCTATAGCTGTAAATAAACTGAAGGCGCTGATAGTAGCTGCGCATAAGCTTAGGCGTAGAGTAGAGGCAATAGTCATGTATTAGGTTAACTCTTAGGTTAGAGAATGCAGATTAGCCAATACAGCAATAGTGATGCGTTGATAAATGACTAACGTAAAAGTAATCGATCCCTCGATTGAGACAGCTATATTATGACAGTAATGTAACTAAGCGCAATAAAAAATTAAAGCGTATTCGTCGCGGGTGTCATTAAGTCAAATATTGACTGTTTTGTTTGGTAAAATTATGACTAAAAAACATACAAACCAGCAACGCAGCTATTACCAACTCACTTTATAATGAAGGTAAGTCAATTTTTGTACGAAAGTTAAAGTTATAGTGAGTCTAAAGTTCATACCATGATCATGGTGAATGTTTAACAGACTCTAACATCTACTTAATCTTTTTCAAATGAATATTTTAAGGATGACATTATGAATACTGCTAATCTTAAGTTATTAGCCATCGCTGGCATTACTGCCACCTCATTGATTTGCTTACCTGCTATTGCAAAAGAGGGTAACGGTCACGGCAATGGGCATGGCAAGGACAAAGCCACTTATGTCAGTAAAGATAAGAATGTACGGCTCAAGCATCACCAGTCGGAAAAATACAATTTCAAAAATGGCTATAGCAGCAACGCCCAACCCAACATTAACGCTTACCACCATGCTAACCCCAACGCCTCATTTAAGCGAGGTCTTGATAAATACGATTACAGAGTGGTCGGCCAGATAGATAGAGATATTTATGATCGTTCGGTAGTTTTAAACCGTAATGAAGACGGCTACGTTCGTATTCGGACGCCAGAAAATCAAGTTGTGACGGTTATTAATGATACGCTGCAGATTATTGATATTTTGACTAGATGAATGTAAAGCTTACTTTTTAGCCATTCTTATAAATCAATTTTCAAAAAAACGGTCTAAATAGACCGTTTTTTTATGGCTGTTCTTTTATTGCTATCTAGGCTCTGTTGGACATTCACCACGTCAGCACAGTAGTGACATGAACTTTAGAATCATTATAACTTTCGTGTAAAAATTGGCTAGATCTGCATTAATGAACGGGTAAATATTCTGATACTAACTGCGTTCATTATCTTGATAAAGACAGTTTATCTCAATTTTTCTTATGAAAATAAAGGTTCAACAAACTCTCACTTCATGTTTTTAGGCCAACGACGTCCCTATTTTAAGATCATCAGCCAAGGTAATGACCATTAACGATGTTTTTGGATCACCTGCTGACAATATCATACCTTCTGATACGCCAAACTTCATTTTGCGTGGGGCAAGATTGGTGACGCAAATGACTTTTTTGCCGGTAAGTTGCTCAGGCTCATAAAACTTACGAATACCGCTAAATACATTACGTGGCTGATCTTCACCAACATCTAGAGTGAATTGCAATAACTTATCCGCACCTTCTACGTAATTGCACGCGACGACATGGGCGACTTTCATCTCAACTTTGCTAAAGTCGTCAATACCGATGTAGTCCGTTTGTGTTTGTTCAACATTATCAGTTTTAGCGTTACTGGCAATAGCAGCGCTAATAGGAGTAGTAGCTGCAACTGAATCAGAGCTAGCCGTTA
The DNA here is from genome assembly GCA_038235315.1 of Pseudomonadales bacterium. Classification (GTDB taxonomy): domain Bacteria; phylum Pseudomonadota; class Gammaproteobacteria; order Pseudomonadales; family Moraxellaceae; genus Psychrobacter. The sequence goes on from JBBSUA010000031.1 coordinate 11,201, forward strand.
GCGAGGCTTTTGAAGCGTCAATCATAGCCGCGACGTCTTTTTCTTCGATACGCTGCATGAGAGGCTTAAACTTATTGATTTGATGACCAAGCAGCCAATCATTACGGCTAGCAAAACTTAAGCTATCGATATTTAAGAATTCTTTAGCATTAGCCGTCAGCTCCGGTAATACAGGCGCTAGATAAACCATTAATTGACGGAATATGTTAATCGCGACCGAGCAGACGTCTTGAACTTCTTGCTCTGATCCTTCAATTTTCGCCAGTGCCCAAGGTTTCTTTTCATCAATATATTCATTTGCTTTATCCGCGCATTGCATGATTAAGCGCATGGCGCGTGAGAATTCGCGATTCTCGTAAGCGGCAGCAATCTCGTCACCAGTCTTGGTGATATCTTCTAACAGACGTGGCTCAGCGCAAACCTCTGATAGCTTACCGTCATATTTCTTGACTAAGAATCCTGCGCTACGACTGGCAATATTGACCACTTTGCCGACTAAATCAGAGTTGACCTTTTGCATAAAGTCTTCTAAATCAAGGTTGATATCCTCAACTTTATCAGACAGTTTACTGGCGAAATAATAACGCAGATATTCTGGATGCAAGTATTCAGAGTAAGTCTCGGCCTTAATAAAGGTACCGCGTGACTTACTCATCTTCTCGCCATTTACCATCAAAAACCCATGGGCAAACACGCCAGTTGGCGTGCGGAATTCACTACCAGCAAGCATCGCTGGCCAAAACAGCGCATGAAAATAAACGATATCTTTACCAATAAAGTGATAAACCTCGGTCTTATGCTCGTTTTCTTGCATCCAATAACGGTCAAAATCGAGTGCATTCTCATTACCCTCGCGCTTATCGCACAAGTTTTTAAAGCTTGCCATGTAACCAACGGGCGCATCTAACCAAACATA
>JBBSUA010000032.1:0-11973 GCA_038235315.1 Pseudomonadales bacterium
CTAACAGGCGGATTATATGAGCGAGATTTTAAGTTTAGCCCAGAAGTTCAAAACACAGTCACAGCAGCAAGCGAAGACTATCGAGCAAGAAGTAGAGAACGCTACGAAGCAGCTAAACGACTTTATGACAGCGAAATTGAAAGAAAGCGAGACTATCATCAAGAAAGGCATGACAAACCTAGATACGAGCAACGAGAAGCTACTAGAGAAGTTAGCAAAGCATCAAACCGATATGAGTACAGCCCTCGAAACTTATATGAGCAACGTCCAAGCCCATACCACCGATCATTTAGACCAGTTCGCAGAAGACATAGAGAAGACAATAGAAGCCTACACACAGCATATAGCGCAGCTGATAGAGCAGCGAGAGGACCGGATAGCGAAGGTTATCAATTTAGAGATGAGAAAATGGGCGATAGTCGCCGGTATGGTGGCATTCACCGTACTACTATTGGGCATACTCATAGGGGCGTTGTTGATCAACAAGTTCTCAAAGCCGACCTACATCATTCAACAGCCTGTAGTGGTCAACTAATTTAAGACAACTGATAAGAGGTTTTGATTAAAGTAGCGTTTCTCTGTTTCTACTGGTGTTAAATGATTGTTGAAAGTATGCGGTCTCACGGTTTGATAGTAACCCCAGATATAGTCAGTGATAGCGCTCTTAGCCTCAAAGATATTCTCATAGCCACCCTTAGGCATCCACTCAGTTTTAAAGCTTCTGAAGAAGCGCTCAGTTGGAGCGTTGTCCCAACAGTTGCCTTTTCGGCTCATACTTTGAATCATGGCATTACAACTCGCGACTGACTTGGCGAACGCTTCACTGGTGTAATGCGTGCCTTGATCAGAATGAAACAACACCCCACTAGGCTTGAGTCTCGTCTGATATGCCATCTGTAGTGCTTTAGCAGTCAGCACACTGTCAGGGGAATCTGATACGGCAAAGCCCACTATACGACGGGCATATAAATCTAAAACAACAGCTAGGTAACACCAGCCACCTTTGATGCGAACGTAGGTCACATCGCCCGTCCAGACTTGGTTGGGCGTGCTTGGACTAAAGTTGCGGTCTAAGATATTGTTATGGGTTTTATGCTCTTGATCAGCGTGCTTGTACTTGTGTGTCTTTTGCTGACAGCTTTTCAGCCCCATGCCTCTCATAAGCTTACCTGTCATATAACGGGTAAGCCTGACGCCATGCTGATGCCATAGGATGGCAACGATGCTACGAGCCCCTGCTGATTGCTTTGAGTCGTTGAATATCTGACGTATCAAGGCTTTAAGTGTCACGGTTTCAAGGATGATTAGCTTTGGCTTTAGTCCATAGTAATAACTGCTCTTAATCACACCAAACAGCCTGCAAAGTTGGCTTTTACTCATCTGTTTGTCCTGCTCTGCAAGCTTGCTGATCAGCGATAGCCGCTCAGACTGTCCAACGCTAACAGAGCAGAAGCCTTTTTTAGAATATCGCGCTCCATGGTCAGTCGCTTAACTTGTTTGCGTAGTTCTTGGAGTTCTCGCTGCTCATCGGTTAAAGCATTGCCGACTTTAGGCGCTTGACCAGTCACTTCTTGACGGTACTGACTCAGCCATTTCTGTAGGGTGGATTTACCAATGCCAAGTGAGCTTGCTACGTCAGGTATTTTACGCTGCTGATCAACGACTAAGCTAATAGCTTCTAACTTGAATTCTCGGGTATATTGATTGCGTTTGTTGGTCATACTATGTTCCTTCTTTGGGTTAGTATAAACCTCTTATGCGCTGTCCAATTTTATTATGCCACTACACTCTATCCTAACAAAATTCATCGTCGACTGTATAGACAAGCTCGTGTAAACCTAGCTTTCTCACTATTTTTAATACATCTTCATTATTATGCTGGCGCAGACTTGACCGCAACCTGATGGGCGTTCCATGAAGTAATGACGTCCGTTAGCTGCTCATCTTCCATATCTAGAACCGTTGGCGTGTGTATTTTGCCTTGCTTATCCTTAAATACAAACTTGGTCATACCAATGGCCATTAATTGATTTTTTACAAAAAATCGATGCTCAAAATAGACGTATTTATGATCCCAACCTGCCAGCACACTATTGATAGTCATTTTATTTAAGAATTTAATCTCTTTTAGATAAATCATCTCTTGCATAGCGATGACCCAATTTAAGTTCTCAAGAGACTTTTGATGGCAGCAAGCTCTAACCCAACGAGTAACGTTAAGCTCAATAAAGGATAAATAGCGATAATTAGGTAAATGATCCCGAAAGCCCATGTCTTGCGGCAGTACCCGATAATGACGCACGATTGGTGCCATCAGAGTTTCGAGACTTAATTTTTCACTTACTGGCTGCTGTTTCAGCTCCTGCTTAAGCAAGCTGGTCATAATAAAAAAGCGTAGCAACATGTTCATAGGGTGTTCTCTTATTAGGTATTATCAGGTAGCAATGACATGAGATAAAAGGCGTTTACCTTAACGCAAAAAAGCCACCGAAGTGACTTTCTTGTTAAGCATGAAAGCTTATTTAGCTATTTTAACATTACTATCGTTTATCAAAAGTATAGAGCTTAGACGCTAGGGTTCCGCTCAAGATTATTGACAATGAAATTAATGCCCTGCGCCATTGATACTACGTACCATCTCTTCGACCATTTTTTTGGCGTCACCAAAGATCATCATCGTCTTATCCATATAGAACAAACTGTTATCAAGTCCAGCATAACCCGTATTCATGGAACGCTTGATGACCATAACCGTTTGCGCTTTAGTGACTTCAAGAATGGGCATACCAAATATTGGTGAAGTAGGATCGTCTTTCGCAGAAGGATTCACAACATCATTAGCGCCGATAACTAACACTACATCGGTACCTGCAAAGTCAGAGTTAATCTCATCCATCTCGATAATATCATCATAAGGTACATCCGCCTCAGCAAGCAAGACGTTCATGTGACCCGGCATACGACCCGCTACGGGATGAATCGCAAAACGGACTCTAACGCCTTCCGCTTTTAACAACTCGTATAATTCTTTAACGGCATTTTGCGCGCGGCCTTGAGCCATACCGTAACCCGGAACGATAATTACATCGCTGGAATTGGCCATTAAGAATCCAGCGTCTTCTGCTGAGCCTGATTTATAGTTCTTCGGTGCGCCATCATCTGTGCCACTAGCTACTGCTGTAGTACCCATACCGCCAAATAATACGTTCAATAGTGAACGGTTCATAGCTTTACACATGATATAGGACAAGATCGCACCAGATGACCCTACCAGTGAGCCGGCGATAATCAACATTGAATTGCCAAGGGTAAAACCAATACCTGCCGCAGCCCAACCAGAAAATGAGTTCAATAGAGACACTACCACTGGCATATCACCGCCACCAATCGGCGCAATCCACATCCAACCAAAGACAATCGCTAATACCGTCATCGCATAGAAGGCAGGTAGCGAGTCAGTCATAAAGTAGACCGCACCAAAACCAACCATAGCGATGAATAATAATGCTTGCACAGGCTTAACCCAACCACCAACAAGGGTTTTTGCCCAACTCTTGGCTGCCAGTTTACCAAAGGCAAAGAACGAGGCCGAAAAGGTAATCGCCCCGATAAAGCAGCCGATAAATAACTCTAGGCGAGTAATCGTGCTATAAGCTTCCTCAGTATGCAACACCGTTGCTAGCGCAATGGCTACGGCGGCGAGACCAACAAATGAATGCATCAAAGCGACCGTTTCTGGCATTTGGGTCATAGCGACGGTTTTGGCTTTCCATAAGCCGACGACAGCGCCTAATACCATAGCGCCAACGATCATCCAAAGTACGGGGCCTTCCGCTAAGAAGAAGGTAGTCACAACGGCGATAGCCATCGCTACCATACCCATACGATTGCCGCGAATAGCGGTTTTAGGACTCGATAAACCGCGCAAGGTTAGGACGAATAAAATAGCACCAATTAAGTAGAACCAATCTGCATTAGCAGCGATCAGTGTTGTTAAATCACTCATACATTGCCCCCGTTCTCATTAGTACTATCAGAAGAAACCACAGGCACTTTTTTTGGTTTGGGCTTGAACATCGAGAGCATACGCTCTGTCACGGCAAAACCACCGAAAATGTTAACACTGGCTAAAAATACAGCGAAAGCACCAAGCAAGCTAGTCGCTGTAAAAGCACTGCCGTCAATAGAAACGGTTTGTAGCATCGCACCCACAATAACAATACTAGAGAGCGCGTTAGTCACTGCCATCAGTGGGGTATGTAGCGCTGGAGTGACACCCCAAACCACGTAATAACCCACAAAAATGGCCAATACAAATATCGTGAAAATCGCTACAAAAGGCGTACTACTTATGGCTGCACCCGCTGGCGCTGAAGCTAAAACAGTGGCAATCATCTTATCCTCCTAAATTTATCAATTTCTGCTTATTAATATTTATCGATAGTTATTGATCACTATCAAAGAAAAACGTTAAACCCTAGCGCTGAGCAAGCCGTAACTGACCCTCATGGGTTACCGCTAATGCGCCCTGAATCTCATCTTCCATATTTAGATTGAGACTCAAGGTATCGGCTGCAGAATTATCTTCTGACTCAGCTATCAACGTGGTAATAAAGTTAACCAAGTTATTCGCATAAAGATCTGACGACTGAGCAGCTAGCATAGACGGAATGTTATCAGCACCGACGATACGTACACCATTAGCGGTAGTAATCGTTTCGTCCGCGACACTTCCTTCGACGTTGCCACCTGTGCCAGCAGCCATATCAATTAACACTGAACCGGCTTTCATTTTAGCGATAGTGGCTTGATGTATAAGTCGCGGCGCTTGTCTACCAGGTATCTGCGCAGTGGTAATAACGATATCGGCGGCGCTAACAGCCTTGTCTACGACTGCGGCTTGATCTTTAATGTATTGCTCAGACGGTGTCCATGCATAGCCGCCCGTAGTTTTGGCCTTTTGCGCCTCATCGTCACTCATAGGGACATCAAGCCATTTACCACCGAGTGACTCGACTTGTTCTTTGGCAGTAGGACGTAGATCGCTGGCTTCAACCACTGCACCTAAGCGCTTGGCGGTCGCAATCGCTTGCAAGCCTGCAACTCCTACGCCTAATATAATTAATTTGGCAGGCTTGACCGTACCCGCTGACGTCATAAACATCGGAAACGGTCGTGCATATTCATTGGCCGCTAGCAATACTGCTTTATAACCAGCAAGGTTGGCCTGCGACGACAGCACATCCATATTTTGCGCACGCGATAATGTCCGTGGTAGCAGCTCCATTGCAAAGGCCGTCACGCCTTTGGTCGCATAACTATCCAAATTAGTATTACGATAAGGATCAAGCATACCAATGACAATTTGACCAGCGCTTAGCTGATCTATCAAAGTCGCTGGCAAGTCATGAACGGTGGTAATAATACGAGCCTCGGTAATAGTTTCGACAGCAGTGGCAGCAATACTAGCACCAGCAGCTTGGTATATAGCATCATCATAATAGGCACCACGACCCGCACCAGATTGTACAATGACCTCAAAGCCAAGTTTACGCAGTTTTTTGACAGCGTCTGGAGTAATGGCTACTCGATCTTCATGAACACCCTCTGTACTGATTACACCGATTTTCATATTTTCTCCTTACGAATAATGACTCTTTAATTAATGATGGCTGTCTACATGGAATTTTTTGGTTAGCGGCTGAATTTTTAAAACTGCTAATCTTAGCAGTTTTAGCCAAAGCATTATAGATTTGATAAATGCATATCGTTATCCCATCATTGCTTTTTATTATAGAGATATCACCCCCTACTATTCATTTGCTATTCATGACTCACAAGTAAATAAAAAGTTAAGGGTTGATTTCATATGTATAACTTTTATTGTTATATTCTAGTATTTTATTTTATATGAGATCATTTTTGACGGATTTTGATGGAAATCGATACTAACTTTTAAACACCTTGTTTCTTTTAAATACCTTGTTTGAGATACGTTGTATCAAGAGTGATATGGCATCTAAGGTGTTTGTGCTATGGTAGCCACATCGTATTCATAAATCATAATGATAATAAGGAATAAAGATGTACTTCGTACTCTCCCCTGCAAAATCTCTAAATGAGAGCGATTCTATCCCTCTAGATTTAGGTGATTATTACAGTCAGCCTGCATTTATTGACAAGTCCGCACAATTGATAAAAACGCTAAAAACTAAAGATCCAATAGATTTGCAAGAGTTAATGAGCATCTCCTCTGAGCTTGCGATGCTAAACGCTGAGCGTAACCAAGCGTGGCAATTGCCATTTACTACTGACAATGCTAAGCCTGCAAGCTATTTGTTTGACGGCGATGTCTATACAGGGCTTGATAGTTATGGCATGGATAAAGAAACGATGCTGTACTTGAATGAGCACTTAGGTATTTTGTCAGGGCTATATGGGCTATTAAAGCCATTGGACTTGATTCAGCCCTATCGCTTAGAGATGGGATCCAAGCTCAAAAACGACTGCGGTGATAATCTATACGAGTTTTGGGGTGAGCATATTACGGAGTTGTTAAACTCGCGTATTAAAGTAGCACAGTCAACTAGCAAAAATAAAGCATTGATTAACTTAGCTTCAAACGAATATTATAAATCCATTAAAAAGAAAGCATTACAGGCGACTGTCATTACTCCGCGTTTCGAAGACGAAAAGAATGGAGCATATAAAGTGATTAGCTTTTATGCTAAAAAGGCGCGTGGTCTCATGGTGAAATATGCTGCTGATAATAAACTCACCGATGTCGAACAGCTTAAGCACTTTGATTTGGCGGGCTATTATTATTGTGCCGAGGCGTCTGATGAGCAGACTTGGACGTTTAGACGAGATGCGGTGGATCAATAAAGATATTGTTTTGTGAATAATTGGCTATAAAAAACCCCGATAAGCTAAGCCTATCGGGGTTTTATTTTATTAGGTTTAACAAGCGTTTATGGTTTGACTAAAGCCGTACGACGAAGCAACCGAGTTAAGATTGTACATAAGGTACATCGAGCAAGGTTAACAACGTCGTACAAATTTAGTCGAGGCATAAATTACATCATGCCGCCCATTCCACCCATACCGCCCATTCCACCGCCGCCGCCCATGCCAGCCATAGGATCATTACCCTCTGGTAGGTCAGTGATCATCGCTTCGGTAGTGAGCATCAGACCAGCTACAGAAGCAGCATTCTCTAGTGCTGAGCGCGCGACTTTTGCAGGATCAAGAATACCCATCTCTATCATATCGCCATACACGCCAGTAGCGGCGTTGTAACCGTAGTTACCACTGCCACTTTTCACTTCGTTCACAACGACTGAAGCTTCTTCGCCTGAGTTGGTTACGATTTGACGTAGTGGCGCTTCCATAGCGCGACGTAGAATATTAATACCTGCATCTTGATCGTCGTTATCACCCTTAAGATCAGCCAGTGCATTCATCGCACGAACTAGGGCAACACCACCACCAGGGACAACACCCTCTTCAACCGCTGCACGAGTCGCATGCAAGGCATCATCAACGCGGTCTTTTTTCTCTTTCATTTCAGTTTCAGTTGCCGCGCCGACTTTAATAACTGCTACGCCGCCAGCTAACTTAGCCATACGCTCTTGTAGCTTTTCTTTATCATAGTCAGACGTTGATTCTTCAACTTGACGTTTGATAGATTCTACGCGCTCATCGATAGCTGTTTTATCACCAGCGCCATCAACGATAACCGTGTTTTCTTTGCCGACAGTGACTTTTTTAGCCGTACCCAATTGCTCAAGGGTCGCAGTCTCTAGACTTAGGCCAATCTCTTCAGAGATAACCGTACCGCCCGTTAGCGTTGCGATATCTTGTAGCATCGCTTTACGACGATCGCCAAAACCAGGTGCTTTTACCGCACAAGTTTTTAAACCGCCACGCATGTTGTTGACCACTAAAGTTGCCAATGCTTCGTTTTCAACGTCTTCAGCAATGATTAGCAACGGCTTGCTTTGCTGCATGACTTGCTCAAGTAATGGCACGATTTCGCGAATGTTGCCAATTTTTTTATCAACGAGCAAGATATACGGATTTTCAAATTCAGCAGTCAAGCTGTCTTGCTTATTAGCGAAATACGGGCTGATATAACCACGGTCAAACTGCATACCTTCAACCACTTCTAAGGTATCTTCAAAGCTTGAACCTTCTTCGACGGTGATTACGCCTTGCTTACCGACTTTTTGCATGGCTTGCGAAATCAATTCACCAATTTTGGTGTCTGAGTTAGCAGAGATAGAACCGACTTGGGCAATAGCTTTTTCGTCATCAGCTGGCGTAGATAGCAAGTGAATTTGCTCAACCGCAGCACGAACTGCTTTATCGATACCGCGTTTCAGATCCATAGGGTTCATGCCAGCGGCTACTGATTTCATGCCTTCTTGCAAGATTGATTGTGCCAATACGGTAGCAGTAGTCGTACCATCACCAGCAACATCATTAGTGCGGCTAGCCACTTCACGAACCAATTGCGCGCCCATATTTTCGAACTTGTTTTCTAGCTCAATCTCTTTAGCAACCGTCACACCATCTTTAGTGATGACCGGAGCACCGAATGACTTATCGATAACCACGTTACGACCTTTAGGGCCTAAAGTCACTTTTACTGCGTTTGCTAGGACGTTTACGCCGTCCATCATTTGTTTACGGGCATCACTGCCGAACTTTACGTCTTTTGCCATGTTAAATTGCTCCAATTATTTATAGTTTTTAGAAATATAAGTTTTTAGAAATATAAGTTTTTAGAAATATAAGTTTTTAGAAATATAAGTTTTTAGAAATATAAGTTTTTAGAAATATCAAGGTTATAGATTAAGCTTCAAGCACACCCAATACATCAGACTCTTTCATAATAAGTAACTCTTCGCCGTCAACTTTTACCGTCTGACCAGCGTACTGACCGAACAATACTTTGTCGCCAGCTTTTACATCTAGCGCGCGAGTCTCGCCGTTGTCACGAATCTGACCGTTACCCGTCGCCAACACTTCACCTTGTGACGGCTTTTCTTGTGCTGAACCCGGTAATAAAATGCCACCAGCAGTTTTTGTTTCTTCTTCTATGCGGCGGACGACAATACGATCATGTAAAGGACGAATATTCATCAATCTGACTCCAATAGTTAATTATTTGGGTTAAAAGTTATCAATCAAAATATCTCAATTTCGTTATTTTCTACACCATTATTTTAAATATAACTACACAATTATTTTAAATATAAATAGTCAGCAGATAACAATTGAGCTTGTCACCAAAAGTGGGGGCAATAGTAGATACCTTCAAGTGTAAAGCTTAAAATTTTACAAGAATAGTGCTTGTTTTAAATACAGCCAAACCAGTAGCATCACTTACAGACCGTTACCAACACTAAAGACTCAATGAATCTTGGTAATGTTGAATACAGCACTCAAACATCTATAGCTAATCCCGCTCTTGAAAATGTAACAGAATATAACCATTATAGGCATCAAGTAATCAAAGCTGGTCTATTAAACAGCCGCTACAAAAACCTACACTGATAGGACGTTTATTAACTAAGGAATATTATGACTTTTCTGGACTCTACCAACCGCAACTATACTCAAACAAACCGTAGTAGCAAGTTTCTATCAACGTTGATGATGGGCGTGAGTATGGCTACTATCGGAGCTTTAAGTATGGCGGCACCAACGCTTGCCAATGCAAAAACCGTTCAGCCATCAAGTGCTGACTATAACTTTACGGTGGAAGACAAGTATAAAGGCACAGCGACACGCACCTTGAGTAAATCAGGCAATAATTGGAAATATAATGTTAATGCTCGCGTTGCAGGGATTGCTAGTGCCTCGCAAAGTAGCGCTTTTGTTATAACGGGTAATAATGTCAGTCCTACTCAGGCCAGCACCACTTATAAACTATTTGGGATTGGTCGGACTCACAATCTCAGTTTTAATTCAGGCAAAAAACAAGTCGCCAGTACTTATAAAGGGAAAACCATTAATTTGAGCATGGCGCAACAAGCTTTTGATGACTTGAGCTTAGAAGTGCAAATTCGCCAAGACTTATTAAACGGTAAGTTCTCTGGCAACTACTATATGGCCAAAAAAGATAAAGTCGAAAAGACGCCGTTTAAAAATTCTGGCAAAGCTAAAATCACGGTACCTGCTGGTACGTTCGATACGGTACGTGTGGATCGTGTTCATGATGATGACAGTCGCTCGACCAGCTTTTGGCTAGCGCCAAGCTTGGATTATCTACCCGTAAAAGTCAGCCAAGTCAATGACGGTAAGAAAATGGACTTAGAATTGACTAAAGTGAATTGAGCTAATACTTACTTTTCAATTACCTTATCTACAAAAAAGCTGCGCTCTATATTTAGAGCGCAGCTTTTTATATGATATAACTAAATCGCATGAAAACTGACAAATTCAGTATCTAGTGAGAGCGAGGTTTTTTCACCACGTTATTCATCGAGGGCAACCGTTTTAAAAGCAAAAAAAGCCAAGTGTTAATCATCAACAGCAGAGCAAAATCTAGGCCATAAAGCAAAATTTCAGCCCAACTACTGCCATACATTCTGATAAACAGAGTCACTCCGCTAGCGCCTAAATAGACTAAAGTCATCATACGACCCACGAGCAACACATAAGGCGAACGTCCCCGTAATATTACTGGTGTCAATATGAATGCTGGAATAAGCCAGAGTCCGTACCATACTATGCCACCGACAATATCAGGACTCACAGGATTAATCGTACTAATCAAAACAGGCATTCCAAGCAGTCGATAAACTAACCATACTAACCAAGTGATGACTAAACGCTTATGCATAGGGGCAATAGGCTTGCTAGGTTTAGGGACATTAGCTGATTTTTTTGTAGTCGCAATCGTACGATCAGCAGTCGCCATAGGTGTGGCGGCTTGAGCATTACCTTCATTATCAGAGTAGTTATTAGCCATTAGAGAGATTTACTTCCTAGTTAAGAGCTGCCATCAAATGTATGATTCAAATGAGCACGCTTAGCGCTTCCAATTTGCCTGTGCTAAAGCAGTCGCAGTAATGGCTAAGCGACGACCTTGAGCGACGGCCAATTCATGCTCATCATCGGTTACTTGTTGGTCGTGAGCAGCACCGCTGACATGACTTGCGCCATACGGTGTACCACCACGATGGGTGCGATTTAGCGCAGGTTCTGCATACGGTAGACCGACAATCATCATACCGTGATGCATAAGCGGCAGCATCATCGTCAGCAAGGTCGTCTCTTGTCCACCGTGCATAGAGCCGGTAGCCGTAAATACCGATGCTGGCTTATTCTGCAAATTACCTGCCATCCATAACGTCACCGTATTATCCCAAAAATATTTCATTGGTGCTGCCATATTACCAAAATGAGTCGGACTACCCAAAGCGAGACCCATGCAGTCTTTGAGATCATCCATTGTGCAATATAAGTCCCCTTCGTCAGGAATGGCAGGCTTACTGATGGTAGTCTCAGGTGCAACTGTTGGCACTGTGCGAATACGCGCAGTCATGCCAGCATCCTCAACACCTTGAGCGATCGCATAGGCTAAATTCTTGGTCGTCCCATAACTAGAATAATAGAGCACTAAAACATACGGATTTGTTTGACTCATTAATAGCATTCCTTTTAAAGTTATTCTTATCATTAAGTGGTATTGAGGATTGATTGTAGCACGCTGGGCTTGTCAGCTAATAGTCAAAGGTGTGACTCACTAAGACCCTAAACTTAATTATAAGTGACCACTGTGATGGTGCATTTTGACACAAATTATGGACGGATACTGCGGACATAATACAGATATCGATAACCTAATTTTGTTACACTATTCTTAATTTCAGCCCTCATAAATGATGACTATGGAAAACTTAGCCAAAAAACTTCCCTTTTTACAGCAGCGCTGGTTTCATTTTGTAAAATTCTTGACTC
>JBBSUA010000033.1:0-11944 GCA_038235315.1 Pseudomonadales bacterium
CCTTGAGCAATACGTGGACCCCAAGCACCTGCATCACCAAAGATAGGTGATCCAAGTAAGCCTGCTGCATGACAAGTATGACATACTGCATTGTATACTGCAGCACCATCACGAGGACCATCACCAGCTGACGGACCAGACGAGCGAGCAGTCACATCGCAAGCTTCACCCTCTTCGAAGCATACGCGACCAACAGGCTGAATGCGTGCAATCAAATTGGGATATAAGGCAATCAACTTTTGCACTTGTGGGGTATCTTTAGGAATAGGTTCTTCTTCAGCAGGAGGAGCTTGAGCGCTCATTTCGGCAGGGGCTGCCGCATCAGCAGGTGCTGCCGTCGCATCTGTAGCAACCGCTTGTGCAGCGCCGTCTGCAGGAACAGCATCAGCATCAGCTGTGGTATCGGCTGCAGCCTGCACTTCACCACCCACTTTTTCAGGAGCAGCAGCTTTAGCATCCTGCGCTTCTGCTACATCAGAAGGGGTTACAGGTGTATCTACTGCACTTTCAGCTTGGCTCACCGCGATACTAGCGATTCCTAGAATGGCAGCTGCCGATAACATCACTACTTTTCTCATTCGTCACGTTCTCTTATTACTTATACAAGGAGCCAATGTAACTTAAGAATGCTGTCTATCTTCCTTTGATAATCCTGTTAGCAATAACAATATTATCAACAGTGGACAGTCATCAAATTTACATACTCACTCGTAATCGGTGATTATTAATAGATTTTATTACTGGTTATTCTCCACGACATTATAAGGGAAAAGAGGAGTAAATTGCCATGCCTGTTTGTTGACTATCCTGTTTTTTCTTAAAAAATCTTAATAACCCATCACATTCATTGGCTTTCTAGCTTTTATTTGTTAGACTAAGCGGTCTTTATTTTTAGACCTTTTATCATGCGCTCGTAGCTCAGTTGGATAGAGTATCGGCCTCCGAAGCCGAGGGTCACAGGTTCGATCCCTGTCGAGCGCACCATCCTAGTATTTGTCTTGAGCTATCAATACTCAAACGCTTTGTCTCATTCTCTACATATTCTGAATTATCATCATTATTTAGCTAATAATAAAGCAATAATATCTACTCAAAAATAGACTCACTTCAAAACGAGTGCTCTCTTTATTCTATAGCAACATCATCCTGACCTTTCAATAAACACTACGCTTACCCTTATTCTGCGTCCTGTAGATTGGCACTCAACTGTGCACGGTTAGGTACGCGATGATAATTAATAATAGGGACATCCCCCAAGCGACGCTGACCAGCAGCAAGCTTTTTATCAATGGTAATCATAGCAATTTTTTTGCCTTGCTTAGTCAATAGTAAATGATTGGCTTTGCGAGCTACCCGATAATCAGGAAAGTATTGCTTAACCAAAGCTAGTGTCTTTTGCAAGGCATCATTAGCTGGTGTTTTTGCGCTTTTCGGCTGAGTGCCTTTATTATTCACCTCTTCTTTGACATCGCGTGCTTTTGCCAATATCCACAGGGTAGCGATAACGACTAGCAATATGACAAGCCACCAAATTCCGTCTATCATAGAAGTATACGTCCATTATTAGCAGGGGTTAAGGTTATGTTAGCAGAACTACCGTCAAAATTAGTAGCTGAAATGCATCGCGCTGCTGAATTATTGCAAGCTTCATCACGTATTTGTATTTTGACTGGAGCCGGTATTTCAGCAGAAAGCGGTATTCCTACTTTTCGTGATAAACAAACAGGGCTATGGGAGCAGTATCGAGCTGAAGACTTGTCTTGTCCTTTGGCTTTTGAACGCGATCCACAGCTGGTGTGGTCATGGTATCAATGGCGACGACATTTAGTGCATGACAAAAAACCTAACCCTGCCCATCACGCCCTTGCACAATGGCAACAGAATGCCAAGTCAATGAATCAGCAGCTCACGCTAATTACTCAAAATGTGGATGACTTACATGAGCAAGCGGGCAGCGTTGTGACTCATCTACACGGTCATCTTTGGCGCAATCGCTGTAGTCAATGTGATAGACCTGACGAACTAGATTCAGCCAACATCCATGTGGAGCAGCAAGCTCTTAATAAATCAGAGCGCTCAAACGCTATGAACGTCCACAATGAACAGTTAATCAATTGCATATACTGCAATGGTTATATCCGTCCTGACATTGTCTGGTTTGGTGAGTCGCTACCTGTACATTCATGGCAAACAGCAGAAAATGCTGCAGCCAACTGCGATGTATTTATCAGTATTGGCACTTCAAGCTTAGTTTATCCTGCCGCTGGACTTGCCCAAATAGCGAAACAAAATGGCGCTAAAACTATTGAAATAAATCCTAATCCTACGCCTAACACCTTGGTTGACATTACCCTAGCAGAGAAAGCGGGACTTGTAATGCCGCAACTGTTTGGTCAAATCAAAGCTTTGTCGTCATAGCAATATAAAAACTTTTCAATCAATGCACAACAGCGATACGGAGCATTGACTTTTTTATATTGCCTCATCAACTTTAGCTAAATACTCACTTTTTAGGTTTTCATCTATAAATGAAGATCTAAAAGAGTTTTTTACTAAAGTAATAATATCTTCTTCAGATAATGCTAGGTTGTCGCACAAGTTTATAAAGTTCTGATTGATATAACCTTTAAAGTAAGCGGGGTCATCTGAATTGACACTTATATTCAAACCATAATCTAAAAGCTCTTTTATATTGTGCTCTTTATAAGTGTCAAACACTTTTAACTCTATATTCGAATTTGGGCAAACGGTAAGTGGCATTTGTTCATCTTTTAGCCTTTTCATCAGCTCTGGACTTTTAATAGATTGAACACCGTGGTCTATTCTATCAATATCTAGCAAATCCAATGCTTCATAAATATATGAAAAATCCGCTTCTTCACCAGCATGAGCGACTAACTTAAAACCCTCTTCTTTGGCTTTTTTAAACACCGCTTCGAACTTCGATGGAGGATTCCCAAGTTCTGATGAATCAAGTCCAACACCAATAATATCTTCTTTAAACCTTAAAGATTCTTCTAAAGTCTCAAAAGCGTCTTCTTGCGATAAATGTCTTAAAAAACACATAATAATGCAAGAAGTAATACCATGTTTTTCTTTTGCATCTGTCAGAGCTTCTTTGATTCCGGTAATGACCGTTTCAAAAGCTATTCCTCTTGAAGTATGCGTTTGGGGATCAAAAAATATCTCGGTATGAATAATATTATTTTCAACACACTTTAAGATATATTCCCAAGTTAAATCATAAAAATCGTCTTTGGTAATTAGTACATTGGCACCGGCATAATATATGTCTAAAAAGGTTTGTAAATTAGTGAAGTTATAGGCATTTCGCACATCTTCTATGCTTTTATAAGGGATTTCTACGTTATTCTTTTTAGCCAGTCTAAACATTAACTCAGGCTCTAATGAGCCTTCAATGTGTAGATGAAGCTCAGCTTTCGGTAATCTTTTTATCAAATCAATCATATGACCTCATTCATAACTTTTATTTTGATTAGGAAAATTCATTATCTTCTATTTTTATATAGAATTTCTTAAAAATGTTTTTCTGATTTATATTGAACTGGCTATAGCAATGACGCTTACTTTAGGAACACCACAGTATCAGATAACTCGTTGCCCGCTGGATCCTGCTCTAAGTAATAATATTGACGCAACAACTGCCCGACTTCATCTAATAACTCAGTCAAGCTTTCTTCTATCTTTTGATTCGCAATGCTTGCTACGGCTTTATCACACATCGCGCGCCATACCGTCGGACTGACCTGAGCGCTAATACCACGATCAGCGACGATATCTAAGCTCTTCTCACAGATATTGACGTAGAGCAAGATACCAGTATTCTCTTCGGTATCCCACACTCGGTACTCACTAAATAAATCAATAGCACGTTCGCGACAAGTAATATGATAAGCCGCTTGAATAGGTAAATGATTTTCTATAATCAAAAAAACTTCCCCACGATGACCACGTTCCGCCTCAGTAACTCTAGTGGTTAACCGTGCTTTGACTTCTGCGGTTAGCCATTTACTGTACAGCATTGGGACAAATAAAACTTGACGCCACCAACGAGCAAAACTTGGCTGTGATGAAGGTACATTGTTCTGAGCCATTATCTTATTTCCTCAAGTAAACACCTACCAATGGTCAGCTGCTAAGCATAGAATTATCTGAACTATCACAGTGTGTTGCACGTAACCTACCATGACCCACCAGCACCGCCACCACCAAAGCCACCGCCACCGCCGCCAAAACCACCACTACCAAAACCGCCGCCGCCACTACTTCCACCGCCCAAGCCTGGCATAAAGATCATACCACCGCCACGCCCACCACGACCGCCACGCCCACCTCCAGAACCGCGAGAAACTAAGAATAACCATAAAAATACGGCCATAATCACGGTCATAAAGAAGCCACCACCTAATGCCAAGGAGCCAACAAAAAAGCCACCAGCGGTCAAAATTGAGCCAAATATGCGACCAAATATACTGGTAATAAAACTGCCAAATACCATAGCCATAAAAAATAAGAAGATAGGCGATGAACTATCGCCAATATCGTTCTGACTTTGACTGCGTTCCGCAGCTTGCGCGTCTGCTTGCGCCAAGATTTCTGGATCTGCCTTTAGACGCTGCTCAATCTGGTCTATCCCTGATATTAGACCGTCAGCGTAGGCTTCTTGCTTAAAATATGGTGTAATATTTTCTCGAATGATTCGATTTAATACTGCATCGGGTAAAACGCCTTCTAGACCGTAACCTGATTGAATATAAATATCTCGATCATTGACAGCGACCAGTATCAATAAACCATCATCGGTATCAGATTCTCCCAACTGCCACTTTTCAGCAGCTTGCAGTGAGTAGTCAAATATAGGCAACCCATTGGTAGTCGGTACAATCACCACTGCTGCTTGTGCCAAACCTTGTTGGTAGATGCCTCGTAATTGTGCCTCTAACCGTTGTTTCTCTTGCGGATTTAATATATTAGCTTGATCCACTACTGGATTATTTAAAATAAGCTTATCAGCATCAACACTAGCCGCGCTCGACTTGACTACGGGCACAGTTGATGGCTGATTATTGGTAGTACTATTAGAAGGGTTACTAGCATTAGGATTTATAGCATCATTGCCCAGTATAGACTCGTTAATGGCCTCATTACCCAGTACTGTATCGTTGAGCGCTTCATTGTTCTCAGCTGCTTTAGCGATAGCAACCAAGTCCTCAACACTGCGATTCTGACCGTTGACTGTACCATCAGTAGAGGCATTATCAGCAGCCACAGCACTATTATTCGTCGCCGCATACAGCGCAGTGGCATTACTTACGCTAAACGTAATCAATAATGCGGATAAAAGTACTTTGTAATTATTCATCTGCTATTACCACCTCAAATGCCTTTAATTTCGACAGGTCAAACCAGCTTTTTATTATCAACACTGTCTCTCTACCCTATCACACTTAACGTAGCCTACTGAGCAGTTGCTGCCTTGTCATCGCCAAAGTCAACCGTTGGTGCTGTGGAGATCGCTTTCTCATTTTCTACAGTGAAGTTCGGTTTAGTATCCATACCGAATACTTTAGCGGTGATATTGGTTGGGAATTGGCGCACCGTCGTGTTATAGCCTTGTACTTCTTGGATATAGCGATTACGAGCGACAGCGATACGGTTTTCTGTACCTTCTAGCTGTGCTTGCAGATCCTGAAACAGGGCATCAGACTTAAGCTCAGGATAACGCTCAGAGATTGCCATTAGACGTGATAATGCACCACCCATCTGGGCTTGCGCTTCAGCGTACTTTTCCATCGCTTGTGGATCATTGAGTACTTCAGGCGTTATATTGATACCGCCTGCTCGTGAACGCGCTTCTGCTACTTGAGTAAAGACGTCTTGCTCTTGTTGAGCATATTGTTTGACGACTTGAACTAGATTAGGCACCAAATCGGTACGGCGTTGATATTGGTTAACCACTTCTGACCATGCTGCAGTGACCTGCTCATCTTGTGATTGTAGATTGTTATAACCACAACCGCTCAAACTTACCGCTGAAGTAGCTAATACCGCTGATAGTAACATGGGTTTTAAAATGGATTTGCGCGTCATATCTATCTCTCCTAATAATGATAACGAATCGTTGATTGTATCAAATAAACGATGGTCTGAAACTATGCTGCTAATAATGGCGTGATACCCGTACTTTTACAATTCATCGTTACCAAAACACAACCTCAGGGACTAATCAAAATAAGGCCTCCAAGTACGTTGCAGGCTAATAAACAATTTTTGTTGGCAGATAAAATAGTTGTTAATAAAATAGCTGCGTTGATAATTTCTATCAAAAGTAGCTATAAATCCAAGAAATGTCGTACTGTTGTAATATTTCTGTTGTATAAATACAGTTATATAGATGAAAAAATATGATTAATATGACTCATTTTACAAAAAAAAATAACGATATAAATCGTTACAGAAAAACCTAAATTACTGAATCTAATAAAAAAAACAAATATCTTAGTATAGCGCACGTAATATAGAAACAAAGAAATTGCTAGTAATTCATACAGAATTATGGCAAATTGCAGTTACGTAGCCGTATGGTTTACATACATTTAGTAGTGGATTTATTCTCTGTTTAGTACTAGCTGACTATAGTAATTTATAAACAATAGTTGTTTAAATTATAACTCTGTTGAGTTCCAAGTCAATTATAATGAGACAATCCTTTTCAATGTATGGTGTTTTAAAGTATTATGACATCGCTACATAGTAGCAACCATTACGGCAAAAGGAATTGCACCGCAGCTTATTTTAACATTGACCTTATTTCTATCAAATAGAGTGTTAATAAATGAATAGGCTATGCGGGTAAATACAGACAACTGATATCCATACTCGCTGGCCAACTCAATAGATATTGTTACTTTAATTAGTAAACAATATCTTTATTGATTGTTGCCATTTTGAGAAAGCTTGAGGAACAAAATTATGGAAGGTTTAGTCAATTTAGTAAACGGAATTATTTGGAGTCCAGCATTAATTTATTTATGCTTGGGTGCAGGTTTATTTTATTCAATCATGACGCGCTTCGTACAAGTACGTCTATTCGGTGAAATGATCAAACTACTATTCACTGGTAAGTCTAGTGCAGATGGTATTTCATCATTTCAGGCGCTAGCAGTATCACTTGCTGGCCGTGTTGGATTAGGTAACATCGCTGGTGTTGCAGCCGCTATCGGTTTTGGTGGTCCTGGTGCTGTATTTTGGATGTGGGTTGTAGCCTTCTTAGGCGCATCTACGGCTTATGTCGAATCAACACTCGCACAGATTTATAAGGAAAAAGATGTCATCACTGGCGAGTACCGTGGTGGTCCAGCTTATTACTTTGAGCGCGCCCTAGGTCAAAAATGGTACGGTATCCTATTTGCGGTTGCCTCTATTTTATCTTGTGGTATGTTCTTACCAGGTGTACAGGCAAACGGTGTTGTTAACGCCTTTACCCAGCTCGCTGGTGAAGGCACTGTGATGAACCTTATGGGTATGGAAGTTAGCTCTATGCGTCTGTTGGCGCTTGCTATCATTCTAGTCGTATTAGGTATTATCATCTTTGGTGGTATTAAACGTATTGCAACCTTTACTGAATATGCCGTTCCATTTATGGCAATCGGCTATATTGCTTTAGCCTTAATTATCATGTTCAGTAACGTCAGTTTGATCCCAGATGTATTCGGTATGATCATTGGTGATGCCTTTACAGCGCAAGCAGGCTTTGGTGCTGCTATTGGTTGGGGTGTCAAACGTGGTATCTACTCTAACGAAGCTGGACAAGGTACTGGCCCTCACGCTGCTGCTGCTGCTGAAGTTGAGCATCCCTCACAGCAAGGTCTAGTACAAGCATTCTCAGTCTACGTTGATACGTTACTCGTTTGTTCTGCTACTGCCTTTATGATTTTATCTACTGGCATGTACAACATTCAAGGTACGTTACCAGATGGTGAATTCATCGTACAGAATGTAGATGCTGGTGTTGAGATTAGCTCTCCAGCCTTTACACAGATGGCAATGGAATCAGTATACGGGGTTTATGGTAACTCCTTTATCGCTGTTGCCGTATTCTTCTTCGCCTTTACTACTATTTTGGCCTACTACTATATCGCTGAAGTTAACGTCACTTACTTAACACGCTTTATCGGTCGTGGTGCTCATAAAACAGGTCTTTTCTTAGTTAAGATACTGATTATGGTTATGGTTGCTTACGGTGGTCTTAACTCGGCAGGTTATATTTGGGCTATTGGTGATATCGGTGTTGGCCTTATGGCTTGGCTCAATATCGTTGGTATCTTGATCATCTTTGTTGTGGCTCGTCCAACGCTTACTATGCTTAAAGATTATGAAGCACAACGTAAAGCTGGCGTAAAACGCTATACTTTTGATCCTGCAAAATACGGTATCAAAAACGCGCCCTATTGGGAAGAGCGTCATCTAAGAGAGCAAGAGTTACTTAGACAAGAAACTCTACGTAAAAAGCCTAAACTATAGGTTCTAATGTGAATATTGTTAGAGTAATTGTTATCAAACAATAGACGTCATTCAAAATATAAACTTTGAAAAGCCCGTAACTTATGTTACGGGCTTTTTGTATCCATTACAGACCTACATGATTATGCTGTAGTTAATGTCTTTTGGCACAGCTAGCTATGAATCTGTCAAAACTCAACAGCTCTACAATAACGCTAACGTATAGGAAGTAATTAACAGACATAAAGATATGATTTAGTTTTACCGAACGATAACGCTAATGTAGCTCTTATAAAGCAAGTATGGTGTTAGCATTATTCACCATACCTTAATGATATAAATGGTAATGCAAATATGAGTCTATTTTCAGTACTTTTGTATAAACACTATAATGGGTAGAGTCTAAACTTAATACCTATCTAACTTAATACTTGGCCACAAAAAAGCCCAGCACTAATGGCTGAGCTTTTTGTTATTGTTATTGAACAGTATTGATTAAATATTACTCAGGCATTAATACAGCATCGATAGTGTGAATGACACCATTGGTTGCCATAATATCAGTACCAGTAATGTTAGCAGTACCGCCAGTAGCATCAGTAATAACATTAGCATCGCTAATATTGATAGTAGCACCGTTTACAGTGGCAACATCAGTACCATAAGGAATGTCAGCAGCTTTAACTACCATAGGTACGACGTGATACGGAAGAATTTTTTTCAACAAATCAGTATTTGCTAAAAGTTCTTCTTTAGTTACGCCTAACTTCTCTAATACAGGAGCAAAAGCATCATCAGTAGGTGCAAATACAGTATAAGTTCCAGCATCCATCATCATAGTATCAAGACCAGCTGCTTGCAATGCGGCAGTCAAGACAGTTAGATTTGGATTTGCGGCTGCAATCTCAGCGATACTTTGAGTGGCCATACTATCAGCCATTGGATCTGCCATAGCGTCAGCCATAGGTTCTTCAGCCATAGGTTCTGCTACCACAGCTTCTTCAGCCATTGGCTCTTCAACTGCAGGCTCAGGAGCTGCTGCTTCTTTATCAGCACAAGCTGCTAGTGTTAATGCCGTGGTCACGATTGCTACAGATAGTAAGGTTTTCTTTAACATAGGTATATCCTTGTGGATGTTAACAATTGGATCGTTCAGTAGAGAGTGTTTCTTTATTACTCACTCTCTATAATAGAATGAACAGGATTTAGAGACTTACAATGCCAATATGAATAATAACTCATATTGGCTGATTAAAAACAATATTATCTTAGCTTTGAGCTAATCTTTACATTAGCTCAACTAAACCAAACAACATAAGTAGCCGCTATCAGGTCTAGCCTAAGACTTATTTGGGCAGCAATACTCTATCTATAACGTGTACTACACCGTTTGTGGCAGCGATATCTGTTTTGACAATATCAGTAGTACGACCGTTTTCATCCATCAACTTGCCTTGACTGGTCACCATCAATGTATCTTTACTGGCTGTCATAACGTTGCCTGGCATAATATCTTTCTTGTACATCGCCATATCACCACTGACGACATGATAACCTAAGATTTTAGTTAATAGTGGTTTATTTGCAAACAGTTGTGCTTTAGTCATACCTGTTTCTTGCATTGCTTGCATAAATGCAGCGTTGGTTGGGGCAAACACAGTGTAGTGAGCGTTAGGATCAGATAGCATTCCTGCCAGTCCTGCTGCTTGTACTGCCTCTACCAATACAGAAAATTCTGGGTTGCTTTGAGCGACTTGTACCACGTTCATTTTTGCCATAGACTGGCTATGCATTGGTGCTTTCATCGCCATATCTTTCTGTGGCATCATGTTATTACAAGCGCTCAAACCTGCTACTGAGATAGCAAGTGCGCCGATTGTTGCAATTTTGGTAAGTTTCATAAGTGTATCCTTAATGGTGAGTTGTGTCTTACGTTTTATTTTACAAGTGACCGTGTTCTTATATAAAGAAGCGTTTTCATAAAAATGATATAAACTATCAATTAAATAACAACAACTGAAAACTTATAAGTAATTCTTATGTAAGAACAATCCTTCTGAACTTAAATTAACATATAACACAAGAATTTCAATTTGTGGTTACGCTATTTTTTGTGATGACAATGTAAATTCTGTTCACTTTTTAATCATTAATTGACACTTTGATTCTTTAACAGTAATTTATCTTTTTTCGTAATCTAAATGATAGTTATTACCTTATTTTATTGTTCATGCTATGGAAAGAATTCGACAACATACTGCGTATTGATACTTTTCTGAACATGATTAATAAGTATAAATATTATCAAAACCTATTGTAAAAATGAGTAATGTGTTGCTCATAACTGCCTCGATTTTCATGCTAAAATACTGAAAATTTGAAAGTTCTCTTTATGTAATTATTAGCTTTTTACCTTTTCCCTCTCTTCTATAGTATTGATGATATAAGTTGTGCTCCTATGAATTCAAAGATGACCTCTCCTCAAACTGAAAACGCCTCTGCGCAAACTGATAGTTTGGCTACTACCGGTAAAGATGACTTTATATTAACACCACCAGCTGTGTTTCCCTTTAAAGCGCAACAGCTAACAGCACGCGAACGCATCATTGAACAGATGGCTGCTCGAATTTTGGTGTTAGATGGGGCGATGGGTACCCACATTCAGAACTATAAGCTGGAGGAGGTGGACTATCGCGGTGAGCGTTTTGCGAATATCAGCCAAGACGTTAAAGGTAATAACGACTTATTGGTGCTCTCGCAGCCACATATGGTCAAAGAGATTCACACTGCCCACCTTGAGGCTGGTGCAGATATTATAGAAACCAATAGCTTTAACGGTACGCGCCTATCAATGGCTGACTATGATATGGAATATCTAGTACCGGAGTTGAACAAAACAGCGGCTAGATTGGCTCGAGAAGCCGCAGATGAATTTACAGTTAAGACCCCAGACAAGCCACGTTTTGTCGCAGGGGTACTTGGGCCTACATCGAGAACTTGTTCACTGTCACCCGATGTCAATGATCCTGCCTTTCGTAATATTACCTTTGATCAACTGGTGCTCAACTATCGTGAGGCAACGCTGGCATTAATGGAAGGCGGCGTTGATATTATATTAATTGAGACTATCTTTGATACTTTGAACGCCAAAGCAGCAATATTTGCGGTGACTGGTGTGTTTGATGATATTGGCTTTGAATTACCGATTATGATCTCAGGTACGATTACTGATGCCTCTGGTCGTACTCTTTCGGGGCAAACAGCTGAGGCATTTTATAACTCGATTCGTCATGCCAAACCCCTCTCTGTTGGCTTCAACTGTGCATTAGGTGCCGATGCACTCAGACCGCACATTCAGACGCTATCCAACATCGCTAATATGTATGTGTCCGCGCATCCGAA
The DNA here is from genome assembly GCA_038235315.1 of Pseudomonadales bacterium. Lineage (GTDB taxonomy): Bacteria > Pseudomonadota > Gammaproteobacteria > Pseudomonadales > Moraxellaceae > Psychrobacter. The sequence goes on from JBBSUA010000033.1 coordinate 11,926, forward strand.
TGCTGGCCTACCTAATGAA
>JBBSUA010000034.1:0-11572 GCA_038235315.1 Pseudomonadales bacterium
ACAAGCGCCATTAGGTTCCCTATTTACCCTTTATGCCAATGGTAAAGCAGTATCACAAGAACAGATCGGTAAAACTGCCGAACAAGAAAAACAAAACGTCACTGCCTTTGATTATTATGCAGTCGATCTAAAGCGTGGTCGTAATAGCCTGCGCGGTGTCGCAACTGATGTAAATGGCAAAGTGATCTCTGAACAGACTATTGAAGTCTTGACCCCTGATAGCTTGCAAGCTATTAATTATCGTACTCAAGAACAGCTAGTGCCTGCTGATGGCGTGAGCGAATATCAGATAGTCATTAGTCTAAAAGATCGCGATAATCGTCCCTATATTGGGACTACTTCGCTTACGCTTGATACCAACATCGGTCGCATTAATACTAAAGATAGCAGTAAAGATACAGCTGGCACTCAAGTTATCGTCAATGGTGGAGAGCTGCTAGTGTCAGTTATCGCACCAAGCGTACCGGGTAAAGGTGAGCTCGTTATTGATACTGGTAGTAGCAAGCAAATTATTCCATTACAGTTCACTGCTAAGTTACGTCCTCTTATCGCGGTCGGTATCGTTGAGGGTGCTATCTCACTCAAAGACTTCGACGGTAGTAGTATCACTGACGCTCAAGGCGCATTTGAGCAAGAGCTACATGAGTTTGCCGGTAATGATGATTACTCAGCGACTGGTCGTGCTGCGATGTTCCTAAAAGGTAAAGTACGGGGTGATTATCTTCTTACCTTAGCCTATGACAGTGATAATAAAGGCGAGCGTCTGTTCCGTGATATCGAGCCGGGTGAATACTATCCCGTTTATGGTGACTCATCAGCCAAAGGCTTTGATGCACAATCAACCAGCAAGCTTTATGTGCGTCTGGACAAAGGTCGCTCATTTGCCATGTATGGCGATCTAAAAACCCAAATTGATAACGATGAAGGTATCAAGCTTGGACAGTATAATCGTACCTTAACGGGTGCAAAAGCTCAGTACGAAGATAACAATACTCGCATCACTGCCTTTGTTGCTGAGACTAGCTCATCACAACGTGTCAATGAAACTCGTGGCTTAGGCATTTCAGGTCCTTATCCGCTTGCTGACAACTTCGATGAGGTACTTGAGAATTCTGAAACCGTTGAAGTAATCACCCGTGATGCGAACAATTCTGGTCGTATCGTACGTCGTGAGACCCTTACGCGCTTTGCTGACTATGAGATTGATCCTATCAGTCGTAGCTTATTTCTAAAAGCACCGATTGCCAGCCAAGATCTCGATGGCAATCCAATCTATCTGCGTGTCACTGTTGAAGTTGACTCAGGCGGCGAGAACTATTTGGTTGGTGGTATCGCTGCCAAGCAGCAATTGACCGAAAAATTCTCTATCGGTGGCAGCTATATTAATAGCGATGACCCGCTCAATAAAGAACAGCTGGCTAGCGTCAATACTGTGGTTAAATTCAATGACAAGTTAAAACTGGTCGCTGAATATGCGATGGGCAAATCTGAAAACCCTAATTATCAACCAAGTAATCAAATCAATGCCGCAGAGCTAATAGGTAATGATGCTGAGGGCGATGCGCTTCGTGTTGAGCTTGACTTTGATGATAAGAAAAACACTCGTGCTAAGGCTTTTTATAATACCGCTGATGAAGGCTTTGTCACTGGTGCATCGCCACTGACAGCTGGACGTACAGAATCAGGCATTGAAGTTACCTATCTACTCAATGACAAAAAGACCGCGCTGAAACTAGAAGGCGTACGTACCAAAGATCATACCACTGACGCCAGTCGCGAAGGCGTACTTGCCAGCATTGAGCAGCGTTTGAGCAAAAATCTCGTCGGTGAGATTGGGGTACGCTACTATAAGCAAGATGCGACCCCTGCCTCACGCAATATCCAAAGCGCAACTGATGTCGTCGATGTCACTGGTGATACGATCTTTAACGACGACATTATTAATCAGTCCGCGCTAAATGGTATCAGTACTGCGGATAAAGACATTGAAGGTACGACGGCTCGCGCTCGTCTGACGGCTCGTCTCCCTAAATTCAATAATGCTCTAGTATTTGCTGAATACGAGCAAGATATTGATAACAGCTCGCGTAATGCAATCTCTATCGGCGGTGAAACTCCAATTGGCAACCTAGGTCGTCTCTATGCCCGTCATGACCTAATCAACAGCTTATCTGGCAGCTACGGGCTTGATGACAGTGAAGAGCGTCAACGTACGGTAATCGGTTTTGACGCGACTTACATGAAAGATGGTAAGGTCTATAGCGAATATCGTATGCGTGATGCCATTAGTGCTCGCGAAGCTGAAGCCGCTATCGGTCTGAAAAACAAATGGTACGTACAAAACGGCTTAACGTTAAGCACCTTATTTGAGCGCGTTGAGTCACTTGAGGGTGAAACTGATAATACCGCGACTGCGGCAGGATTTGGGGTAGAGTATCTTGCCAATGAAAACTACAAGGCATCAGGACGTTTTGAGAAACGTTGGGGCGAAACTAGTGATACGTTGCTAGGTAGCGCGGGTATCGCTTATCGCTATAGTGATGAAGTGACCTTACTGGCGAAAGACATCTATTCGCGTGTCGACTATGATGATGGTCAACGTACCATCAATCGCTTTCAGTTAGGCGCGGCCTATCGTGATTATGATAGCAATCAGCTGGATATGCTGGCTAAACTCGAGTATCGTTTAGATGATAATGATACCGGTACTGATGCTTATCAAAAAGATGCCATCGTGTGGTCATGGAGTGGCAACTACCACCCAACACGCCCATTGACGTTATCAGGTCGCTACGCTGGTAAGTATACTCAGTTCGATGCCGATGCATTAAGTAGTGATAATACGGCGCATGCTCTTTATGCTCGTGGGCTATATGATATTAGTGAGCGTTGGGATGTTGGCTTGCAAGCAGGCACTTACTGGAACAAGCAAGCGGATGATATGTCTTACATGCTTGGTGCTGAAATTGGCTATAGTCCAATGACTAACCTTTGGTTATCACTAGGTTATAACTTTATGGGCTTCGAAGATGAAGATATCGCCTATGATGACAGTACTCAAGAAGGCGCTTACTTTAGACTGCGCTTCAAGTTTGATGAAGATTTGTTTAAACGTAATGATCCGCGCAAAAATCAACGTCTGTCTAATGAGCCAGAGCTTTAATACATAAAGGGTACTTTAAGCGTTAACGACAGTGGCATGATGACTCAATATTTGGTTTATGACTTATTATAAGATAAGGTTCGCGTTATGTTTAATGGCAAAATTTTAGGGTCTAAAATACTAGCTTGTCGTACTCCAACTCGCACTTTGTTAGCAGTAGCTTTATTAACTACGCTGACTTCAGCCGCTCAAGCCGCTACCAATAACGATAAGGACAATGCCGTTGTTAGTTCGGCTGACTATTGTTCTGATAATACTAGATCTCAAGCTTCTTCTGCTAAATACCAAAGCAATCAGCAGCGTACTATCAATTGTATGCTGCCGCTATTACGTGACTATCAACAATTGAGCATGACAACGCGTCAGCAGTACTTTGCTTATAAAGCGCAAGCGTGGCTGAATTATGCTTATCATGAGGACAGTATTAAGAGTCGAACGGCTGCGGGTGCTCAAGCTTTGCAAGCAGGTACAGCTATTTTGCAGGCTCTACAAGCTGATGAAGATGAAAACCTTAGTATAATTACTGATATTCCTTCGACATCCGCACTCATGCGTCCCGATCTATGGGCAACTCTCACTGCATTAAAAGACAATGGTGGTGTAGACAACGCGCCACGGGAAATGGCGTTTAGTGAAGTGGCACTAGTATGGGCAGCGGCTGATCAATGCGAACATGGTTGGCGTCAATCTAGTAGTCACTTTCGGATGGCAGATCGCTGGCTTGAGCAAGCGCGCGAAGCTTATGTCAATGCGCATGACTCACAGACCAATGTCGCCCTTGAAACGCTTATAAACAACTATTTCAAGCAATTTTCGCCTTTAGATCCAAGCGATGATAAGTGCCGTGGTCAAGTGCTGAGCTTAAATAAATGAGATTTAGTCGTACATTCTAAAAAATTGCAGCGTTACTTTGATAAATTTATATAGTAAGAAGCTATTGGACTGCTTATAGATTAACTTATTATTTGGCATAAAAAAAAGCGCGCATATGCTCGCTTTTTTTTATGCCACTCTATCGGACAAACTAACGACTTTTGCGAGGTAGCTTCTCTGGTAGATAACAGCGCAGATAGGCAATTGAAGCTGTGCTTGCTTCTTGTAGATAATTCTCTGTAATACTCTCATGACGGCGATAAGACAGCATAAATATACCGTTAATAATACTATAAGTCACGAGCAACGTATCTTGAATATCTTCAAATTTTGGCATCTCGTAACGCTCTGATAAGCGCTGATAGACCAAATCTATAATCTGATGATCCATATCTTCACCAAAACTATCCCCTTCAAAATCGGGTGTATTGGTATCGTAGATTAGCTTGGCTTTGGTCTGATCATCATGAAAGATATTGACGCAACGTTGGATAAGTGCGGTCAAATACCCTTGCCATCTGTCATAGTCTACTGTATCGACGGTTGCTAGCACTTCTAAGATATCAATCGCGTTCAAAAAACGCAGTGCTAAAAATATAGCTTCGATATTGGGAAAGAAATGATACGCGGAAGCTCTTGGAATACCTGCTTCTTCACACACTGCGGCTAACGTAATATCATTAATAGAATGCGTTTCACTTAGTTTTTTGGCGCCCATTAACAATTTTTGACGGCGCGCCCGACCTTGCTGACTGGTAAATTTGAATTTATTGGGTACTAGCTTTTTTGCCAGCTCTGAATCTACCAATATATCTTCTATCTTGTCGTCTTTATACTCACTCATTATAAACCTCTTGATGTTGTGCCCTATTTTTTTATTGACATGCTCATTGTTAGCTGATAATTGCACTCAATTAGCGTGCTCTTGCTAGCTTTAGCAAATATTATCGTTATCATCGTCAATTAATAAGCATAATAAACGCTTGTACACTATCAAGCAAGGGACGTGAATAGGTTAAAGAAATAATGTATCTATTAATTGCTCATAAAACTAATCATTAAGTTTTATTTTAGCTCGTACAATGCCATGGTCGATAACTCTATCTGCGTAATCCCACTTGAGATGATCGTTAAAATAATCTACTCGCTCAACACGACCTAGTGCAAACTTGCTATCGAGCAAAAACTCTTCTGAAACAAAAAGCTGATCTATCACCTCTGGCATACCTTGATAGATGTGAGTATAAGCCACATCCTGCATCCAACCGTAGCGATCCTGAACACGGGCAGCATCAAATAAAGCGACGTCACGCATACCTTTGTCATAGTTAACTTCCCCAGTCTCAGACATCAACTGAGTCGTTACGCTACCAGTGACATCATTCATATCGCCAAGCAGAATCAACGGTTCGCGAGTATGTCTTAAGCGTTCAATGATAGACATTCTAATAGAGGCAGCTTCTGCCGCTCTCATACATAAGCTACGCAGCTTGGCACGGACACGAATATTAGGATCATCCATGTCTTCTAATAAGTTGCCGTTGTCATCACGCAAAAAATAAGCCCGTTTGCTTTTTAGATGCGCAGTAACAATAGTAATCGGTTGATCAAAAACATTTACCCTTAACAACAATGGTGGACGTTTAAAACGACGGTATGGACCAATATCAGGAATATCAATGATGGCTTCCTGCACCATCTCTTCTAACAAACTGCTCTCTAACTGCTCAAAACGACTAATAATGCCCACAGCAGGTGTGTTTTGTGCGCCTTTACCTTGAGTATATGAGCTGCTAGAATCATTGCTAGCTAAAGGAATAACGACATGTTCAGGTTTAAAACCTAATGATACTGCGACCTCTTCGATAGCATTACTGTCCCATACTTCCTGTACTGCAATAATGTCAGCATGAGCTTTTGAGAGCAGTTCAGTAATGCCGCGCACTTTATGCTGATAACTCTGCGGTGTATATGCTGGCGCATTCTCATAATAAATACGATTCGGATTAGCAAAGTTGAGCAAATTGGCAGTAGCGATATAGAATTGTTTACGGTCACGAGTATTGATTGAATTGGCACTGGTTGAATTGGCACTGGTTGAATTGGCACTGGTTGAATTCATCATAAAATCCCTATTATTTATAATTATATTGTTTTAATAGATGATAAAAAAGCTTCCAAAATACATTTTGGAAGCTTTAACATAGCATAGTTAGTGTTCAATTATCGCCTAAGTATTCAATAGCTTAATATTTAGTACTTATAGAGCAACAGAACAAATTTTTAGTATATTGCTATTATTATGGTACTAGGTGACGCGATTCCAAGCGTCGCGTGATGCCATACGAGCATCTTCCCATTCCATACGTGATTCGCCTTTTACTTCATGCCACGAGCGCTCTAGATCAGATTCATGGTCTTCAAAACGGGCATCAGCGGGATAACGAGCACGATTCGCATAACCTACTGCATATGCGGGATGTAGATCACGATCAAAGTCGTAGCCTTCTTTGTGATAGTCAGCATTAGAGTACTCAGCGCGCCAGTATGCTTCTTCTCGCGTTGGATCAATAGCTTCTGCTGAGGCATGACCAACACCACCACCAACGATAGCACCAATAGCACCGCCGATTAGGGTTCCCAATGGACCAGCCATTGAACCAATAGCGGCTCCTGCTACCACACCACCAACGCCACCAACTGCAGTACCTACTGGATGTGAACCTGGCTCACCAGTGATCATGTCCGCATTCAGATCTTTCTTAGTTTCATCAGACATATGTTTTACTGCAGTGCGGTCAATACCGTCATGGTCATTCATCATATTATTCTCCATTGTGTGGTTATCCTCATTTAGTCTACGATCATTAGCATGTATCACACGCTCTTCATCGCTTATTACACGGTCGTTCATCAAGTGATTGGTATCAGATGAGCGACGAGCATTATCGTCAATAATGCGCTCTTTGTCGGCTACTTCTAGATAGTCAGGATCTTCTGATATACGGTTGTCTTGGGCAATTACGCGACCATTAGCATCCAGTCGAGTTTCGCCATCGTTTATAATATTATCGTTGTCATGCATAAGATAGTCCTTTAATTATTATGTATTGATCCTATTTAATACTGAGACAAGTTAACACTGATATAAGTAAGTGTTTTTGTTTAATACACTTAAAGTATAAGAAACTAACTTTACTCTTCGCTATATTGATTATGTAATCTATGTCCAAGTTATGACGACCTTACGTTACGGTGTGTAGCTTTAAAACACTCTTGTATAACCGCATAGCGATTTGAGTAACTCTCTGTATAACCAGTCTATTTTTTTATACCTCTGCTAATGTTCTTTTAATAGCTTGCTGCCATTTTGCAAGGTGCTCATCACGTCTGTGTTCTGACATACTTGGCTCAAAAATACGGTCAACTTCCCAAGACTCATTCATAGTATTTTCATCATATAAACCCGTTTTTAGCCCTGCCAATAGAGCCACTCCTTTAGCAGTAATTTCGGTATCTTTAGGGCGTAGTACCGGTACGCCAAGCAGATCTGCTTGAAATTGCATTAGCAGATCATTATTTGCAGCACCGCCATCAACACGTAATTCCGTAAGGGGATGCGGGCTGTCTTTTTGCATCGCAACCAACACGTCATAAGTCTGATAGGCTATCGACTCTAGTGCAGCGCGAGCGATGTGCGCCTTCGTTGTGCCACGGCTCATGCCGCTAATGCTAGCACTAATGTCCGAGCGCCAATACGGCGCGCCAAGCCCTGTAAATGCAGGTAGTAATACCACGTCTTCACTACTATCCACCTGACGCGCCAAGGTTTCAACATCACAGCTCTGTTTGATCATTCCTAGATTATCACGTAGCCATTGTATGATAGCCCCTGCCATGAATACACTACCCTCCAAAGCGTAACTGACCTCACGCTTGGGCGTTTGCAGCATACGCTTGCTAGACTGCATGATTTGACCTAGAGGTGTATTGTCAGCGTAATTGGTGGTAGCTTTGCGTTGCCATGCGACAGTAGTGAGTAGTTGATGCTCGCTAAGTTTGGGTGCTTGACCAATATTCATCAGCATAAAACAGCCCGTACCATAAGTATTTTTTGCCATGCCTGCATCGAGACAGCCTTGTCCGAACAACGCGGCTTGCTGATCACCGAGCACCGCATGAATCGGAATTTGCTTGGCAAACAAACCCTTTTTGGTTTTGCCAAAGTCGCCATCAGAAGGCAGTACTTTAGGCAAAATACTCATCGGTATCTCAAAACGTGCGCACAATTCAGCAGACCATTCTAACTTGTGGATATCGTATAATAAGGTGCGTGAGGCATTGGTAATATCAATAACATGCTCGCCACCAGTCAATTGATAAATCAACCAGCTATCAACGGTGCCGACTGCTATCTGTCCACTGCTAATGAGGGCTTTAATCTTAGGATGATGCTCGAGTAACCAAGCAATTTTGCTGGCACTAAAATAAGGATCTAAACGAAGACCCGTCCTACTCTGAACGTCTTTGCCAAGATCAATATCGCAGTCAGCAGCCAACGCTTTACAATAACTTGCGGTACGACGGTCTTGCCAAATAATGGCAGGTGCGAGCGCTTTGCCTGTTTGTTTATCCCATATAACAATAGATTCGCGCTGATTGGTAATAGCAATGCTCGTAACGTCGGTAGCCAGTAGTCCTGCTTGATTAATCACATCATGCGCGCAGCTGATCTGAGTCTGCCAAATTTGACGGGCATCTTGTTCTACATAGCCTGCTTTTGGTGTTTGTAAGGTAGTGGGTTTTTGTGCCATATTAATTGGGCGGGCATGGTCATCATATAAAATCGCTCTGCTTGAAGTCGTTCCTTGATCCAAGGCTAAAATATATCCTGTCATTACTCGCTCCTTTTTATGATAGTAATTATGCCAAAAATCAGATCGATTCTATGATAGTGATTCGGTATATTTGTCTGATTTTTTCGGTTATAAGATATAGCATAATCTAGGGCGTGTTGAATGTTCAACACGCCCTGTAATTCATCACTGCTGATGGCCTATAATGTCGTATTATATTGCTAAGAACACGACTAAGCATACCTATAGTGTCTGTGTAAATAATACGTCGCTAACATATCTCGATTTTTTTTTCAATACAGAATAGGCGAATAGTAAGCATTGACCCGTCATGATTGTCGCTCTACAGTGTACGCTTTGTAGCATACCCCTCATTATCCTTGAAAATGGCATACTTAAATTATGAAATTTGCTTTGTCGTCTCTGTCGATTGCCATGGTTACTATCTTACTGATGGGCGCATCAGCTCACGCATCCGCAAGCTCTGATAACGATACATACGATAGACAAAATGACAAATCTCAGAATGTGCCACTATTAGATACAGCATCAGCGACAACACTCATCGTAGATGCGAATACACATTCTGATAATAATATAGTACTAGCTGCAAGCACTCAGAATGATCCTCTGCCGCAAGCAAGCAATCTTAATACGCTTATAGATCCCATCACTCATAAACGTATTGATAATAGCTATGCGTTAGAGGTCTCTAGCTTTTTGAGCCTTGAGCAGGCACAAGATATATTACTACAAGTATCACCAAAACTTGCCGCTGATCAAGCCGCTATTGCTGCTAGCAGCTATCAAACGGATGCGCTCAAAACCTTAGACAACCCTTTTATATTCGCACGAGTATCCGCCACTGCCTATACCGTACAGGATGATATCGACTTATCAACGTTGAAGAACGGTGTTGTTAATGGTGTCAATAACGCTGGAGCTGCTGTTGGCGACCTCATTCCTCCTATCCCTAATTTACCGGAATTACCAAATTTTGGTGAGTTGGTTGGCGAGCGTATCCCCGACTCTTATGATTTTAAACAATCGGGTTCACGTACTGGTGCAGGGATTGGTGTCGTCTGGCCCATTTACACTGCAGGACGTACAGAAGCACTCACTGGCGCGTCAAATGCGCGTACCCAAGAAGCGGTGGCTGATAGTATTTTAGATAAGAACGAGATTTATAATACGTTGATCGAACGTTACTTTAAGGCTCAATTGGCGATTATTGCCGCCTATCTACGTGAAGACGCTTATGATACGTTGCAACAGACAGACCATATGGCAAAACGTCTATTTGAAGAGGGATTCATTTCACGTGTTGATCGCTTAGAAGCTCAGTCCGCGCTTGCCAACGCCGAAAGTGAATCGATAAATGCCAACAATGATGCCCGCCTCGCTATGATTGCCTTGCAGCGTCTATTACGTACTGACTACCGCATCAAACCGACTACGCCATTGTTTGTGTCTAGTCAGCCTTTAGCGGACGTTAGTTACTTTCAACAATTAGCACTTACCAATCATCCAGGGTTACAAAAAGTTGCGGCCAAACGCGCGCAAGCTCAGCAGCTACACGCACTATCAGATACAGGCTATAAGCCGACGGTTATGCTCTATGGGTACGGTCAGTTAGAGCAAAACCCAAGCTGGGTCGCTGGGATATCTGCCAGCTGGAAACTATGGGGCGGGCTTGATAAGACGGCATCATTAGCCTCAAGTAATGCGAAGATACGTCAAGCTGATTTATCTGAGATTGAAGTGAGTGACAATCTACTATTATTGGTTGAAAAAAACTGGCACGATGTCAATAATGCCCAGTCCCGTTATCAAGCATTACAGAGTAATATTGAGTTGGCAGAAGAGGTGTTACGATTGCGTCGACTAGGATTACAAGAGGGTGTCAATACCACTATTGACGTGGTGCAAGCACAAACGCAGTATCTCAAAGCGCGTACCGAGCAAGCGCAAGCCGCAAACAATTACGTTCAAGGACTTGCCGCATTGATGCAAAGTTGTGGTACTCCTTTAGCATTCAATGCCTATCTGAATGCTGCTGATATTAGGCTGCCGACTCTTTATAAAGAATAATAGTTATAAAAATGATGACCCTGATACTAACAACTAAATACTCAATAAAGCGCTTACTACTAATGGCTATGTTATGAATAAACACCCTATAAATAAGTCTACTCAAAAAGCAAAATGGCAAGATCTAATCTTAAGGACATGGCGCAATACGAGCAACACTAATGTTTGGGCACATTGCGCTAGTGTAGGTTTCTTTGGTTTTTTATCCATCTTTCCAGTAATGGCAGTGTTTGTGCTGATTTACGGTCTGGCTTTTTCGCCCGCTGAAATGCAATCGCAAATCTCATTCCTACAGCCATTCATGCCCACTACTGTATATGACGTCCTTGATGCTCGATTGAGTGAGCTGATCTCTAACACTACCTCACGCTTAACTTTCAGTCTGATTGTCTCAACATCATTAGCGCTTTATGCAGGCTCTAAAGGTATCAAATCTTTAATCGTCCTTATAAACCTTGCCTTTCATATCACCCAAGAGCGAAACTTCTTACAAAGTACTATCCGTGCCCTTAGTTTAACGTTTGCAGCACTAGTCGTATTTATCATCGCACTTGCCTCTATTGCTGCCATTCCATTAGTAGCCGCATAT
>JBBSUA010000035.1:0-11541 GCA_038235315.1 Pseudomonadales bacterium
GTTAAACACGTCGCATTCAAGGATAATAATGTCTGCGCCAAAGGACGTGTCTATTAACGCGTCCATATGAGCATCTTTATGGTCAGTAATGATAATAAGAGTAGTGCGTTGCTCTTTCCTCTGTCCCAATAGAGCGAGGGTAAAACCTTCAGTGACTGCATCGTTGACGACATGAGAAATTAGAACCGTAGAATCATACATAGAAATTTTTCTCTTATACTTGGATATAAATAATAGTAGGGTTTTTAATATTTACCTGATTGTAATGATAATGAGAATTATTACAAAATTATAATTAAGATGTTGCTCTTTTAGTTACTATAAAATAACAAAAGTTTGCCATAGAGTGTTTTGAGTTAGGTACTAAGCCATTTTCTATATCTAAAAAAGTGGCTGGCTAATATTTTTAAGACATAAATCTTGATGAGAGAAAAGCAAGTCTATTTCAGATTTGCTTTTCTCGTTGTGATTTGCTAAGGATCTCAGTATTCAGAATTTGTTAATACTTAAAACTGATAGTTGAGCCCTAGTTTGTACGAGCGCCCTGGTGCTGGATAGCGCCCGACAGGACTGGTATCGATACCTCGGAAATAGTATTGTTCATTAAATAAGTTATTGATACCGAACTGAACAGAGAGCTTTTCGTTCTTAGTGTCTTGCAATGTTTTTTGTAGACTTAAGCTCCAAACTTGATAAGCAGGCGTTTCTCCGATGCCGCCGTCTATGCTTTCTTGAGTGGTATTGGCATTATCGGCATAGGCTTTGGCATAGTAAACGCCAGATAAAGTGCTGCTGTAATCTTGATAGTTATAACTGGCATGCCAGCCCAATTGATGCGGAGAGCTATATGGCAATTGATTGCCTTCATTTTCTCCTTCTTGCAGCGTGGCGTCTAGATAGTTGTAGCTCAGTCCAAGATCTAGGTTGTCGTATTTTTTTGGAGTATAGGTAATAGCCGTCTCCATACCTTGATGTAATGTGCGCCCTACATTATCGAAGCTTTGTTCGGCACTATTCCATTGCAATTGATCTTTAAAATCTATTCGATACAGTCCCAAGTTGGCTTGTAGGTTGTCAGTGGTGTAGCGTGTTCCCATTTCATAGTTCCACGCCAGCTCGCTGCCTTCCTCACCTTTACCGCGAATATAAGCAATTTGTGGCGTTCTAAGAGACTTCTGTGCATTGGCATAAATAATCCATAGAGTGTCCTCAGATTCATTTAATGCGTAAGACGTTGTCAGTCCCGGTAGCCATTCAGTGATGGTATTGTCTGTTTGAGTGTTATTACCAGCGTCGTTAAACGTCATTTTTGCATTTTCATAACGAATACCGGGAGTAACTTTGAGCTTATCATTTATAAAGCTCATCTCGTCGCTAAGATAAGCTGCCCACGCATCCGTTTGTAGATTCCAGTCACGAGGTGTGACAGTAGTACCGTCAGCAAGCTTGGTTTGTGTCAGCTTATAATCGATATCTTCATTGATGTAGCGCACGCCACTGATTAGGTGGTGCTTGATATTTTTAGTCTCACCCAGCTTGATAGAAAACTTCGGCTCCACGCCATAAACATTGAACTCACGAGGAGAGGTGCGCAGGTTATCTGCTGCAATAGCAGGATCTGCCCAGTGCACACCTTGACTGTTAGCTTGTGAATTAAACCCCCATTCAAAGTTGCGAGTAGCATGATGTCCAAAAGTTGTGAGGTCTAAGACTGCTTGGTCACCGATATCTAAATAGTTTTTGTACTTAGCATGCCAGCGTGTTGATTTGCCTTGATACGCTTCAAATGGGCGCTGGCTCTGTTCAATATCTTGTTCATAGGCAGTAGGCGAGAGCGCACCCGGCATCTCTGTATCGGCATCATAGTATTGCAAAAACCCTTCTAACTCCTGATTATCATCGATATACCAAAGCGCTTTGGCTTGCAGGTTAGTGACTTCAGTGTCTGAGTGATCTCTAAAGCTGTCGCCCTTAATGCGGTTAGCTTCTACTTGTACGCCCAGCTTATCATTCAACCAGCGACTGTGACGGCCGTATAAACTGGTCAAAGGCTTACCATTTTGCTCAAATATCGTTGAGCTGGTGCTAATCTCAGTTTGAGTCTCATTAGCAATAGGCTTGGTGACAAGATTGATAACACCCCCGACATTATTGGGGCCATATTGGGTTGCAGCCCCACCTCGCACGACATCTATCCGCTCAATGTTATCAAGAGTAGCCGGAAATATAGATTGGCCAGTATGACCATAAGGCGCTAATGTTAAAGGAATGCCATCCATCAAAAACTGTGCTTGTCCGCTGCGGCTGGCATGTAAGCCACGGATGGAGATATTAGGTAATACACCAGTTCCCGTTTCATCCTCAATTTTGACACCGGGGACAAACTGTAGCGCCGTATCAATTGAGTTACTAACCGTCTTTTTAATCAAATCGTTATCAATAACCGTACGATTACCGGCAAATGCTTTTACCTCATTGCTACTGGAGTCACCTAACGTGTCAGCGGTAACGATAATTGGTTCGGCAGTAACGGAGAGGGCTTGTGCCGATTCATAGGGGTTATTAATGGAGTTGTCTGCAACGGAACTGCCTGAGCGCGCTTCAACACTAGTTTTCTTGTTAATGGGCTTAATCTCAGCACTACTTTGTTGATAAATACCAATTAAAGCGAGACAAAGAGCAGAACGTTTAAAAAAAATAATCATAACAATTCCAATTGTTTAGCGTGTATTTGTGTCAGTTAAAGATTAATAGTGTTTCTCAAACGTTGCAATTATAAACAGTAATGGTTATCATTTGCAAAGTATTTATCATTCAACATTGAAAACTATTAGTTTGAATTGGCAATCAACATCCTTGTTAACTCCTCAAAATCTTATGGATCTAAATATGCATAACAACCAACCCAAACCTTACAACCAACTCAAACCTTTAGTGACTGCGGTTCGTACCCAATTATTCCTAACCATGATGACGACTGGTCTGACAATGGCAGTGAGTCAACAGGTTGCTGCTCAAGAGAAACCAGTTACCTCATTAATACCATCTGTAACGCTTGCGCCCATTGTGGTCACTACTAAAGCCTACGAAGGTTATGCTGCTTATACACCAACGTCAGGTACTAAAACGGATACAGAATGGCTGAATGTGCCGCAGTCGGTATCGGTGGTCACTAAAACAGAACTAGAAGACAGGGGTGCTGTACGGGTTTTGGACGCTATGAAAGGGGTTGCAGGCTTGAATAACACGCTTGGCGAAGGTAGTCGAGACGAGTTTGTAATACGAGGATTTAATGGTTTAAACGATGTTTATAGTGATGGTATGCGTGATGATGGTAAATTGCAGTCCTATCGTAGTTTAGCCAATGTAGAGCGAGTAGAGGTCGTAAAAGGACCAGCAGGCGCTTTGTATGGACGAGGTAGTGCTGGCGGCATTATCAACTTAGTCAGCAAAAAAGCAGAAGGTGATGACTTTGATAAAGTACAAGCCCAAGTTGGCAGCGATGGCTTAGCAGTGGCTCGAGTAGATAGCTCGCATAAAGTATCTGATACTGTCAATGCTCGTATAAATGCTGAGTACCGTCGTAGTGACTCGTATGTCGATAATGTCGATTCAAATGATTTTTTTATTGCCCCAACCGTTCGCTGGCAGCCGAATGACCAGCAAACTCTCGATGTATCTATCGATTTTATGCGTCAGCATCTCGTCCCTTATCGCGGTGTCCCATCCAAAAATGGCAAGCCTGTGGATGTGCCAGTTAATAGCTTTTATGGTGGCACCAACGATTACCAAGATTCAGACACATGGAATGCCAAGGTCAATCATGAGTTTGACATTAATGACAATATGACATGGACCAATCGGGCGTCATACAGCCATATCAACTTAGAACAAAAAGGTACCCGTCAATCGTCTGCTGATATTATCGATGATAAAGTTGCACGAACAGTCAATAATTTTGGCTATGATCCACGTACTAGCAAAACGTTACAATCTGAGCTGGCGTGGAATCTTGATAATCATGAGCTGCTATTTGGTGCCGATTACAATGATATCGACATTGACTTGACACTCGCTACTGATAAAAATACACCACCCATATCAGCAACCAACCCAAGCGCTGGTCCAACACCTGATCCTGGTTTCCCTTCATTTCGTAAAAACAGCACACAAAGCGTCGGTATCTTTGCTCAAGATGTCTATCATATTGGTGACTGGTCATTGGTAGGTAATGTCCGCTATGACAATATGCGTTTGAATCAAAGCTTCAAAGATGTAGACAGTGAGCTGAACGAAGATAAGTTCAGCTACCGAGCAGGAATGGTATATAAATTCAATGATGCCACCTCAGCTTATGCAACAGTGGCGCGATCATGGCAGCTCCCTTACTCTGGAATTTTCATCAATCCAAAACTGGCAGCCCTTTATCAGACCGATCTAAAAGAGATTGGAGTTAAGACTTACTTAAATGATGACAGCATTATGCTCAATGCAGCACTATATCGAATCGATAAAGAAGACCCAAAAACCAATGATAATCGCGAAGTGACTGATAAAGATGAGTTCCGTCATCAAGGTATAGAGTTAGAAGCGCGAGGTAAGCTTCGTGATAATTGGGATGTGTCTGCAGGCTATAGCTATTTAGAGGCAGAAGATAAAAAAACAGGGCTGACGCCAAATGATGTGCCGAATCAAACCTTCTCATTATGGACAGCCTATCAACCGAGTGAACAGTGGCGAGTTGGGGGCGGGGTCAATTATGTCAGTGATCGCTACGCCGGAGACTCAGAGGCAGTCGAATTGGATGGCTATACGACGGTAGATTTGATGACCGCTTATAGTATGGGCAAACACAATCTACAGTTAAACCTAAATAATGCTCTAGATAAAGAGTATGCGTTAGGGGCCACCAATGGCTCGTCGGGTAAAAATCAAATTGGACTTGGCGCGCCTAGAACATGGCTTTTAACGTACAACTATGAGTTTTAGCATATCTGATAACCACTGTCTCATATCGTGAGCTGACATCCTAATCGTGTACATTCAATTGTCACTAAGAAAAGCTATTTATGAATCAACGTCCAAGACTAACCATTATTTTACCGTTATTTGTTATTGCATTCATTATTATTGGCGGTGGTATCTTTATTGTTAATGAGAAAAATAAAGCTACTGCACTGCCATTATCTAGTAGTGATGGTAATGACACGTCGCAAACCGCTACGAATGAGTCGGTAGCAAATAATGAGGTTCGTCTGCTGACTGAGCAGCAAATCAAAGAGCGCTTGCCCAACCTTGAAAAGTATTCTAATAATCCAAAGCGAATTGTGGTTATGGAATACTCATTTTTAGGAGATGTTTTAGCGCTAGGTCTCAAGCCTGTTGGTATTGCAGATGATAATAAGCCTGACAGTATCATTGCCGAATTTACCCAACAGGTCTTAGATTATACCTCTATTGGCTCGCGGTATCAGCCTAACCTTGAGGTCATTGCTGATTTAAAGCCAGATTTGATAATAGCGGACGAGGAGCGTCATACCGTCATCGCTGATGAGCTTAGTCGCATTGCACCGTCAGTGGTGCTCAAAAGTCGCGGCGAGAGCTATGTGGAGAATATACAGACGGCGCAATTGGTCGGTCATATCGTACATCAAGATCAAAAAATGTCTCAAGTCATCAACACACACTTAAAAGTTATGGACGACTTAAAGTCACAATTGGCTAAAACCCGACTGGCTAGCCAAAACGTTCAGTTTGCTATTGTGAGCGACAAAGGTATGTGGCTACATGGCCCAAGCTCTTACGCGGGTAGCTTACTCAGTTATCTCAATATCAAAAGCCCCATTCCTGAGCAAACAAACGAAGCTTATATAGCGACTAGTCTTGAGCAGATTTTGGCAGCAGATCCAGATTGGCTATTGATTGGGCGTTATAATGATCACACCATTTATGATGAGTGGAAGTCCTCCCCACTATTTAATCAGCTAACGGCGGTCAAAAAAAATCAAGTCATCGAAGTAGATCCGAATTATTGGGCGCTCAATCGTAGTATGCAGTCTGCTGAGTATATGGCGACCGAGCTGCTTAAAATTGCTGAGCAAAAAGGTAGAGAAGGTTCAAACCTTTCTCTAAAAGAGCCGGATTAATGCGACGTCGCACTAGCGCACTTTTGAGTGGAGCAGGGTTTCATGGTTGAATCCCGAATGAATCATTTATCTTCTTTATCGCCTAGATATCAAACTATAAAGCGCCATATACTGCGTGCGCTATTATGGTGTGGATTAGTGGTAGTTTTGTTTATTGGCTGCTGGCAAGGGTTAACGGCCTATTCAGAATTTTCACTGTCGTTGGCTGATCTAATTTCTTTATTGATTCAACATAATGGTAGTTATCAAGCGTCGATAAATACGCAATTATTAGTAGAGATTCGCGTGCCGCGCGTGCTCGTAGCGATATTAGTGGGTGCTAATCTTGCTGTAGCTGGATTGCTTATGCAGGTAGTGACCCGAAATTCGCTAGCTTCGCCAGCGGTATTAGGTATTAACTCAGGGGCGGCTTGTGTGGTTGCATTATCATCTATTGGTTTAGGCGTTGCTTTTTTAACGTCTACTTTCTTGCAAGCAATGGTTGGAGCCGTACTATCTTGTGCTCTTGTTGCTGGATTAGCCGGCTATTTTTCTGGTCGGCCAGTTCATCCCGTTCGTCTTATTTTGTCGGGCGTCGCTATCAATGCCCTACTTATTGGTATTACGCGCGCGGCGCTGATTACTACAGATGAGCAAGCCTATGGTGTGTTGTATTGGCTGGCAGGCTCTATTGCCAATAGCCGCTGGGAGTCAATTCCAATGCTAGCAATGACATCGATACTGGCACTGGGGTATGGTTGGTGGCTATCACCAAAACTAAATGTATTGGTATTGGGTGATGATGTGGCGAGCAGCCTAGGAGTAAATCTTCGCTCATTACAATGGTCGTGTGGGGCGTTGATTACTGTACTGACTGCCGTAAGTGTCGCTGTGGCGGGCCCTATTGCCTTTGTTGGCTTAATCATTCCCCATGTTGCCAAGCGTCTTTTGAAGTGGGTATCTAATATGGCTTATGAGCAGCTATTGCCATTATCGGTGTTGCTAGGAAGTATCTTGATGGTTTGGGCAGATGTCTTATCACGGGCAGTTGCTTATCCAGCGGAGACCCCAGTTGGCTTGTTAACCGCATTGATTGGTACGCCCGTATTTATTGCGCTTGCGTGTAGACGACGGCTCGATAGCTGATAGAGTGCTTGAGTTTTAGATCGTTTTAAAGGTTACCTTAAATAACTTTTATAAGTTAATTTCAAAAATTGCAGTTATATAATGTTTTACTTCTAATTATTGCAGCTACGGTTGAGTCTTCACCAGATGCTATTCAAAACCATATTAAGCAACAAATGACAACAAAAACTACTTCATCTTCATCTCATTCACACTCGCTATCTGGTCGTAAGCCCGTACGTAGAATAGTGGGGCTCATTATTGTGCTGCTGATACTCCTTAGTGCCAGTAGTATCTTTTTAGGTGCCAGTGAGTTAACCATGGGACAAATCTGGCAAAATTTATATCGAGGGTTTAGCGGTGAGCAGGATTTTATTGTTTGGCAACATCGCCTGCCGCGAACTATCTTGTCAATTTTAGTGGGTGCTAGCCTTGGCCTGTCAGGGTCGTTAGTGCAAGGGGTCATTCGTAATCCTCTAGCGTCACCAGACTTAATGGGAATTAGCGCGGGTGCGGGGTTCTGTGCGACCTTGTTACTGGTTATGATTCCTACAGCACCGACTTGGTGGCTCTCTGTGGCGGCCTTACTTGGCGGATTAGTGGCATTTTGTATTATCATGCTATTAGCACAAGTGTCACAACCTACGCCGGCACGATTAGCACTTATTGGCGTCGCCATTAGTGCTTTTTTAGCCAGTGGCATTAATTTTTTACTAGTGATTTACCCAGTTGAAATTAACACAGCGATGATTTGGTTAACGGGTAGTTTATGGGGTCGCAGCTGGCAACATATCCCTATGCTAACCGTAATATTTGCCGTACTGATGGCGGTTAGTATGTATCTAGCTTGGCGATTGGATGTGCTAGGACTTGGAGAACAGACGGCATACCATCTTGGGGTGTCCGTAAAACCATTAGAATTTACCACGTTATTAACGGCAGTGGTCATTGCTAGTTTGGCCGTCTCCGTTGCAGGGACGGTCAGTTTTATTGGTCTATTGGCACCGCATATTGCTCGGTTACTCTTCGGCCATCAGCATCGCATCTTATTACCAGCTTCAGCGCTGATAGGGGCCATCATTTTAGTGACGGCAGATTTATTAGCGCGCAGTTTATTTGCTCCTATTGAGCTGCCGGCTGGGGTCTTAACTTCCGTAATTGGAGCCCCTTATTTTATCTTTTTGCTTTCTCGCTACAAGGGGTGGTAATGCTATCAGTTAATCAATTACAGCTTGGCTATCATGGTGGTCAGACCGTTATTAAAGACTTGTCACTTGAGCTGCCAGAAAATAAAGTAGTGGGTCTCATCGGTCCTAATGGTTGCGGAAAATCTACACTGCTAAAAGGGTTATGCCGTCTGATTCAGCCTGAATCTGGCAAAATTCTATTAAGACAACAAGATATGGTGCACTTGTCTAGTCGGCAAATTGCTCGTCAGATATCGGTATTGCCACAATCTCAAACGAATCCTGAAGGATTAACGGTCAGACAGTTAGTTGAGTATGGAAGGACACCGTACGTTTCGCATTGGGGTAAATTAAGCGCTGTAGATCAACAGGTAGTAGATAGAGTCATGAATGAGATGTCTATTCAATCTTTGGCTGACACTTCACTGGAAGCTTTATCTGGAGGGCAACAGCAGCGTGCGTGGCTCGCTATGGTTTTAGCACAGGATACCGGTATTATCATGCTAGATGAGCCAACCACTTATTTAGATATCTCCTACCAAATAGAGCTTATGACACTTATTCGGGGGTTAAAAGAACAGGGTAAAAGCCTGATTGTTGTGCTTCATGATCTCAACCAAGCGGCTAGATATTGTGACCTACTGGTTGTCTTAAAGTCCGGTGAATTGAAAGCTATGGGAACACCTGAGGAAGTCATGACAGAAGCGATGCTGGCTGAAATATTTGAGGTGCAAGCCAAAGTCATTACTGATCCTATAGCTGGCTCACCGATGTGTATATATTTATAAAAACCTTTATATCCTAAATGGCGCGCCTCTATTCAAGCACACCACCTAATAATTAAAGGTGTCAAAGTATCAAGATAGTATCAAAAAATTAATGACATCAATGTGTTCGCATAAATTTTAGATAATAAAAAACCCTTACAAGTCAATGATTATAAGGGTTTGAATTTGGTGGGCCCAGTAGGACTTGAACCTACGACCAAAGGATTATGAGTCTTATATTCGTTACAAATACTTAGTAATATATGATGATAGATAATAATAAATAGCAATAAATAGTCTTTTAAAATAAGCACTTAAAACGTTAATACCAATAAATAGCACTACATGAATATCCAATATCAATAGTTTTAAAGTGCCCACATAGTGCTCATGAGCAATAAAACCTAAAACTAAGAGTGCCCACGCCATTTGTGGCGTGGGCACAGGTAGAAAAACGGTAACGGCACTCTAACAAATATTCGTAGCATCACACTACGCATATTGCGCAGTGCAGTGATAGGCTGGCGTGTCGGTCAAGTAGTCATCAAGATCACGCTTATAATAAACAATACACTTATGGCGAGGTTTAAAAAAAGGTATGCCGTCCGTATCTTCACAGCGCATCTTTTGTAGGGTAGCCGTCGATACATCCAAATAGCTAGCCGCATACTCAGGCGATAAGGGCGTGTTTGGTGGATTGTCTATAACAAACTGTTTCATAATGACCTTTTCAGCGCTAGTCACGTTCGTCCATTTTTTCTTAGCCATTGGTTATCTCCTTTAATTCGTTAAGCTTTGTTTGCAGTGCAATGGATAAAGTTTCTATTTCATCGCTAGTAAATTCTTTTACGGTAAAAGCAATCCATATCGCCATTTTTTCGCTACTATCAAGATCGTTATCATTCATACTAATACCCTAATCACGCATAAATTCTTGCGTATGACAAATCATAGTTAATATCGTCATGACCCTCTTTAAGCTCATTAATGATCAAATCAGCTACGCCCGCGATATACTCACGCTCAATAACATCAGTCTCCATCCCCATAATTGCAGGCTTGATAGCAGGGTTAGTCTTAAACAAAGTGACTTCTACGTAAAACTTGCGATCATGCTTGAATATCCTATAAGCCTTTTGCCACTGTCCGCGACGTATAACATTGCGCCTAATAGTTTCATCGTCTGTTTCATTTTTAAGACTGACTTGCATATAGCCCGTAAACTGCCTTACAAAATCATCGTTTTCAAACTTCTCTTGCAGTATCTTGTTAGATGCAGCAATCTTAGCTTTTTTGCGCTTACATCTATTCTTAGTTTTTGCCATCATTGACCTCACCTAAGCCATGTTAAAAGAAACGCTTGCCTCAACATCAAACTCAGTTTTGCAGTCGTTACAGGTGGCGGTCAAAATCTCACCATCCATAACCAGCACACTGCTCACTTCATAACCACCACCACAATTGGGACAATTAGCATCACCCATTAGAAACACCCTCATCTAAACAATTAACTACATTACTTGCGTTTGTGCGTAGTCTTAATATCTCGCCAGCTTGCGCTGTCACTTTTAAGCGCAGCGCTGCTAAATCGTCTTGATCCTTTTTGCGCTCAGTCTCGTATTTGTGGCTGATAGCGCTTTCGATCATGTCTGCAAACTTTATATTTGCTGAAAATAAAGTATAACTACCGTCAGTAAGACGATTTAATGCTATGCCGCTGGCAAGCGCCATTTTTATCAATCTATCTTTATTCACTTTGCACCTCGCTCACTGCTTGAGAAAGCTTAGCTAATTTAGCGTTATAGCTATCCAGCCTCAGTTGAGTATTATTTAGTTCTTCGCGCCTTTCAATTAAGTGCTCATTAGCAAATTTGATTGCCGATTCAATATTTTGAATTTCATAAATCAGCATCTCTTTAATCGTTTTAAAGTGGGTGTTTGAGTAAATCAAAACACCATCATCTGTTACGCTTGGAAAATCTAAGCTATCAGTAATAGCGGTCTTTATATCACCATCATCAGTGCAATAGAAAAGGGTAATCGGATTATCGATCTCATCAGCACCACTTGAGTAATATTCAATTTCACTTTGCGTTAAAGACTGCAATCCATTAGTTAATTTTCTTATTTCATCATCAGATGATCGAGGGCTTAGAGCGTAATTAACCTTAAAGTTATTAACATCAAGACTAATTAAATTATGGCAATAGAGCGAGGCTATACAGATGCAGCCATTTACAAAATGTATCGTCCTATCTGTTTCTAAAAGTTTTTGCAATTCTCTAGCTTTCATTTGTTACCTCACTTGGCTCAACCACTTTAAACTCAATCACCCAA
>JBBSUA010000036.1:0-11407 GCA_038235315.1 Pseudomonadales bacterium
TAACATCTGCGGTTTGGTAATTTGAGCTTGTCCAGTAAAACCACTATCTGCCATCAACTCTACCGCCTGACCATTTGGTGCAGTACAAATCACCCAATCATAATGTCCTAAACTTGCACCCATCTCATCGAACAGTTCTGTTTTTTTACTGTCGAAATTGTGCTGTGACTTGTCAAGCGGAGCCACGCGAGTTTTAAACTTAAGAGTGCTATGACGCAAGTTGTCCGCTAATTCTCGACCCCAGCTAGTCATTTTTGGCGTACTGATATAGCGCGCATGCTTGCTATCCCAGTGCTCCTTTTTAGCAATAACAGGCCGTTTATTATGATCATTAGCGGGCGTTAATTCGACAACTTTTGCACACCACGGCTGCAACAGTCCTGAATCTAGCCACGGCTCAATAAACTGTGAAAAATTATCTGATTTAGCGGTAAAGAACTGCGCACCGAACGCCCATTGCCAATTTTTATTACTGTCATTATTAGTGCGATAGCGAGTGGCTAAACGACCGACGCTACGTGACTTTTCAAAGACAGTCATTTGTGGAGAGACACGACTAACTGCCTCTTTATTATCTTGCTGAGCCGTTAAATTGCTAAAAGCACGTTCTAATAATGTCGCCGTCAGTAAACCCGTTAAGCCTCCACCAATAATCGCTATTTGTAGTGCGGCTTGAGTATTATTACTAGGTTGTGTGGCGGTATCATCGGTAGAAAACGGCGAATGATGAGTCATAGTAAGCCTTATGAAATATGAGTTAGCAACACGGTGACATGATTAAGTCATGTTAAAGTGAATAACATGACTTATTTGACAATTTAACCATCAGTCATCATTAACAGACTCTACGCTCAGACTTGACCACATCGACCAATTTATTAATGACGGAGCTGTCTGCTAAGGTAGACAAATCACCCAATCCTACATATTGCCCTGCAGCAAGATTACGTAGGATGCGGCGCATGATTTTACCGGAGCGCGTTTTAGGTAGAGCATCGACAATATAAACCGCATCTAGATTAGCAATAGGGCCGATTTCCTTACGCACATGACGATTCAGTTACGCTTTGAGCTGATCGTTAGCTATCTCGCCTGCTTTAAGAATCACAAAAGCGGCAATACCCTCACCTCTGATTTCGTGCGGCATACCGACAACGGCAGCTTCTATCGTCGTCGGATGAGAGTCGATAGCACTTTCAACTTCAGCCGTACCCAATCGATGCCCTGAGACATTCAGTACATCATCGACGCGACCCGTAATCCAGTAGTGACCCTCTTCGTCGCGATGCGTCCCATCACCCGTAAAATAATGTCCCGGATAGGTCGTAAAGTAAGTCTCCAAAAATCGAGCGTGATCGTTATAGATAGTACGCATCTGACCCGGCCAGCTATTACTAATGACCAGATTGCCCTCTGCCGATCCTTCGAGGATAGTATCGTCAGTGTCGATAACGTTGGGGATAATACCGTAGTATGGGTTCATCGCAGCGCCAGGCTTGAGCGCTACCGTACCGGGGATGGGCACAAGTAAAATACCGCCTGTCTCTGTCTGCCACCATGTATCGACGATTGGACATTGACCGCTACCAACCACATTGTAATACCAGTCCCATGCTTCAGGATTAATCGGTTCGCCAACGGATCCAAGCAAACGCAGGCTTGAGCGATCCGACTCACGCACAAAGGCATCACCCTCTTTCATCATAGAGCGAATGGCCGTTGGTGCGGTATATAAAACGCTAATCTTGTGTTTATCAATAATCTGACCGACTCGCGCCCATGTTGGATATTCTGGTACGCCCTCAAACATGACAGTGGTCGTGCCGTTTGCCAGAGGCGCATAAGTGGCATAAGTATGACCCGTAATCCAACCTACATCGGCCGTACACCAATAGATATCATTTTCTTTGATATCGAAAGTATCCCGAAAGGTGCACAGTGCATAAGTAATATAGCCACCAGTTGTGTGTAACACCCCTTTTGGCTGACCTGTTGAGCCTGAGGTATATAGCAAGAATAAGGGGTCTTCTGCATTCATGACTTCAGGTTCACATTGCTCTTTTTCACCGTCAACTAGCGTGTGATACCAGACGTCGCGGCGACCACTCATTGGTATTGAATTGCCCGTACGATAGACGACAATGACCTTTTCGACACATTCAGTGCCTTCCATATCCAAAGCGCGATCAACATTTACCTTGAGCGGGGTACGAGTATTGCCACGCAAGCCTTCATCTGCGGTAATAACGAGCTTAGATTGGCTGTCAACAATACGATTGCCTAAACTTTCGGCTGAAAACCCACCAAATACGACCGAATGTACGGCACCAATACGAGCACAAGCCAACATCGCTACCATAGCTTCAGGAATCATAGGCAGATAAAGGCTAACGCGATCTCCCTTTTTAATGCCTAATTTGCGCATCGCATTACCTAAGCGACAGACCTCTGAATGCAACTCTTTAAAAGATATGATCTTGTTTAAGGAAGGATGATCGCCTTCCCAAATAATGGCAGGCTTGTAAGGATTGGTCTTTAAATGTCTATCGAGGCAGTTGACTGAGATGTTAAGCTCGCCATCCTCAAACCACTTAATGCGAAAATCATCTACGTCATAATTTACATTACTGATAATCGTAGGGTTCGTTATCCAGTCAATTTCTTCAGCACGCTCAGCCCAGTAAGCATCATTGGCCTCAGGTGAGGCGATAGAGCGCTTATAATCATTGGTATATTGTTCAGGGCTAGTATTAGCAGTGGCCGCAAATTCGGTAGTAACAGGGAATATTGTCATAATGGTTTCCTTATTGTCGAGTAATAACGACAAATCAGATTATAAAGCGAAGACGAACAATTAACTTTTCGAACACGAAAGCCTTCAGATGTATGCTTGCTAAATATAATCAATATCGTAGTCAAATGCTAAACAATAGCATATCTTTATAATACCTATAGTCTGGCCATTATAAAACGACTATCTTGTCAAACTCGTTAACTTTAATTTTTTATAGGCAAAAGCCATACCATTCACAAAAGCTAGAGTAGCAAGGAAAACGAGTGCAAGTAGCATGTAGGCTAAACGAGTTTGACACGGCTAATCGTATTTTTTGGGTTTGGTATTACTTATTATTTATATCAAGAAGTACAAGCATTAGATAAATCAACTATTTTATTTTTAAAAATCATGAACAAAATAATAAGCGGATTGCTAGCAATCCGCTTATTGATATAATAACTTTAGAGTGATTACAAATAGTACTTATTTAAGCTGTTTGACCGTTTTCCATGCGCCACTTTGTACTTGTGATAGGTAGACGTCGTTGATTGCAACATGGCTCTGGGGAGTAATAGCCACAGTAGACCCTGTAACCCCATCAACGAAGCTGACAGTCTCTAGACCCGTATTGAAAGTGTCGGCGTTTAAGTCTTTGCCTGCAGCTTTGAGTCCGTCAACGGTAATTCTTGCAGAGAGATACCCGAGAATCGCGCCTGCTGATACGTCTTCGCCAGTAGCTTTCTTGTACTTCTCAACAAAAGCTTTAGTCTCAGGCTCATCCGCTCTCAATCCTAAATCGTTATAGTATGAAACTGCATATAAACCTTCGCTGGCGCCGCCTGGTGCCTCAGCAACTGCGGGATGAAAACCTGTTGCAGGGGCGATGAATTTTACATCAGTCCAGCCCATCGCATTTGCCGTACCTACTGCAGTGATAGCGCCTCGGATAGTTAGAGATAGCCCGATTAGTTCACAACCAGAGTCTTTTAGCTTGGCGATCGCACCTGAAAAGTCCGTTTCATCAGGACGATGTGAGCTGGACTGAACTAAAGTAACATTAGGATTACTATCGCTGATGTTCTTAGCGGCTTCATTGGTTTCTTCACCATAATCTGAAGGAATGTACATGACACATAATTTACTAATATTATTTTCAGCGATTAGATATTCCATACCCATTTTCATTGAATCATAATAGGTACTACCGATAGTATAACGACGATTCAGAGGACCCTCTTCTTGCATAGGTCGCGCAAAAGTGATTGGCATGACACTAGGTACATTAGCTCGATCCATAATCGGGAAGCTTGCTAAGTTATGCGGTGTACCTAATGACATTAACATAGCAAACACTTTATCGCGGCTAACTAGCTTATTAGCTGCTTGTACTGCCTTTGGCACTTGATAAGAATGATCTTCGACGATATAGCGAATTTTTCGACCATTTACACCGCCTGCAGCATTGACCTCATCAAAATACATATTGGCCGCAGCTACCGCAGGATTACCAAATCCAGCAAACGGACCCGATAAATCATTTGCACCACCCAAGACAATTTCGGTATCGGTAACGCCTTGTACTGGTATATCACTAGTAGAAGCGGCTACCTCTGTGTCATTACCAGCGGCGGCTGGGGTTTCTGGGCTACTACACCCGACTAACCCTATCGAACCAACCGTTAATGCCATTAACGTCATTTTGAATGTCCATTTCATTGCCTTGCTCCTTGCGACTAAGTCGCTGTCAGTTGGATGTTACGGTAAAGTTAATAGCATTAGTATGCGCCAAACATCTACATTCAATTAGTACATAGACTCGATTAGCGCATGATGTTTTTTCTCAACTAAATTTCTCTTTAGTTTCATAGTAGCCGTTAATTCATCATCTTCAGGACTCAAAAGGACATCAATGAGTCGAAAGCGTTTTATGGTTTCCACTTGAGCTAAGGTCTCATTCGCAGACTGTACAATCTCATCTATCAGAGCAATAACCTCGGGCGCATGACATAACGAGCGAAAGTCAGAGAACATCACTTGGTTGTCTTGCGCATATTTTTCGACGTTTTCTTGGTCTATCATAATAAGGCACGTTAAATATTTGCGCTTATCCCCTATGACGACAGCATCCGAGACATATGGCGAAAATTTAAGTTTGCTTTCTATGCCAGCAGGCGTGATATTCTTACCACCTGCTGTAATAATAATATCTTTAATGCGACCTGTAATGTATAGAAAGCCGTCTTTTAGCTCACCAACATCACCAGTATGGAGCCAATCATTTTGTAAATCTTCAAACGTTTTTGTTGGTTTATTCCAATAACCTGCAAACACATTACCGCCTTTAACTAATATTTCACCGGTATCAGCGATGCGTACTTCACAGCCGGGTAGTGGTTTGCCGACGCTACCGGGTCTTTGAGCATTTTGAGTATTCAGTGATATCACTCCTGAGCTCTCTGTCATGCCATAACCCTCATAAATAGGCACACCTATCGAGTGAAACCAGCGGATAATCTCTAAAGATATCGGCGCGGCCCCAGTGAGAGCACGACGAATATTAGACATCCCTATCATCTCACGGATTTTATGTAGTACTAACTTGTCCCAAAATTGATAACGCAGTCGTTGACCTGTTGTCGGAATATTGCCCGCCATTGTGATATCAGCATATTCATTTCCTGCTTTTAATGCTCGATCAAATGCCCAACCGTTAAAGGCACTAGCATCACTACGCATATTACTAATAGAGGCATACATTTTTTCCCATAATCTAGGAACCGCGGTAAAAGAGTCGGGCGACACCTCTTTCATGTTTTCAAACACGGTCTCTGTACTTTCAGCAAAATTGACAATACACCCTCTGTGAATAGGTAAATCAACTGAAGTTAGGCGCTCTAATACATGACATAAAGGTAAAAAACACAGCTGCTCATCAGTTGATCTAACATCGATCATCTCGATGCTGGTCTTCAGCCCAAATAGCACATTGGCGTGGGTGAGAATCGCGCCTTTTGGATCGCCAGTAGTGCCTGAAGTATAAATTAAGGTACGAATATCGTTTACTTTACTATGATCAATGTACTGACCAAAGCGCTCTAAAGCATTATCGACACTTTGTCCAAGCGCGTATAACTCATCGAGGAAAATAACTTGATCATCATCGAGACTACGTAGTCCTTTGCGATCAAATACAATAACTTTTTTGAGGGTAGGCATTCGCTCGCGAACCGCAAGGAATTTATGTAATTGCTCGTCATTTTCAACAAATAAAAATTTAGATTGGCTATCATTGATAATGTATACCAGCTGCTCAGCACTATCTGTAGTGTAGACGCCGTTAGGAATACCACCGACCGCGCAGACACCCAAATCGCAGTACAGCCATTCTTTGTTGTCTTCACTCAAGATAGAAACGGTATCTCCTTTAGTAAGACCCAACTCAACGAGCGCCATACCGATATCGCAGCCACGGTGATAGTACTCTAACCAGCTATGGCTTTGCCAAATGCCGAAATCTTTTTCACGATGCGCAATTTTGGCACCTCGGCTCAAACACACTTGTCGCCAAAGTTTGGTTAAGGTGTCACACCCTTCTAAGATTTGAGGCTCATGGTCGTAAGGGGCATTTTGAATCTTATGACTGTTTTCATAATTATTTTTATGAAGACTTCCATCAATACTTTCACGATTGCTCTCAGGGGCAGGGGTATGGTTATCAGATGGAGATTCAACATAAGACGAAGCTTGTATCGTCGGCGTTATATCAACGTCAGCCGTATCAGCAGCTAAAGGTTCAATCAGGTTGTCTGTAGAATTAGTCATAGTTATTATCGCCAAGTCTTTTTGCGTTTCCACCGAGTGGCTTCCGCGGTGTCATCTTTGGTTTGTCCAAGGTAGAATTCTTTAATATCATCGGAGTGCAACAGTTTATCTGCTGAGCCTGCCATGACAATACGTCCGGTCTCTAACACATAACCATAATCCGCCGCCGCCAAAGCTACTCTAGCATTTTGTTCAACTAGCAAAATTGTTACGCCTTGCTCTTTATTTAATCGACGAATGATAATAAATATCTCTTGTACTAATAACGGTGACAATCCGAGAGAAGGCTCATCAAGCAGCATAAGCGACGGGCGCGACATCAGCCCACGCCCTATAGCTAGCATCTGCTGCTGACCGCCAGACATTGTGCCGGCGGCTTGAGTACGACGATCTTTTAGTATCGGAAAATACTCATATATCATCTCAACATCACGCTGTATCTCAGGCTTATCACGCCGAGTATAAGCACCCATTGCTAAATTCTCAGCGACACTCAAAAAGGGGAAAACTTCTCTACCCTCTGGTACATGCGATAGACCTTTTTTAACTAAGCGATCAGGCTCAGTACCGTCAATACGTTCGCCCTGAAACCATACTGCGCCTTTACGCGGATTGATAACACCAGAGATGGTCTTCATTAGGGTCGTTTTGCCTGCGCCATTAGCACCTAAAATAGCGACTACTTTGCCCTTTGGTACCTCAAGACTCACCCCCCTTAGTGCCATGACAGGGCCATAAAACGATTCTAAATTACGTACTTCAAGCAAATTATTCGTCACTTCTGAATCGATTAAACGTAGCTCAGTTGCAGGCGCTGCCGATGACACCGGTTTTTTTATATTTGGCATTAGATAGCCTCCTGTCCAAGATAAGCTTCGATAACTTGTGGATTGGCTTGCACCTCGCTTGCGGTTCCTTGCGCCAAAAACTTACCTTCAGCCACTGCCAATACTCGATCTGACACTCTATTCACTAAGCTCATATCGTGCTCTACCATCAAGATAGTTAGGCCTAAATCTTTTTGCATATCCTCAATCCACCATGCCATCTCAGAGGTTTCTTCTACACTAAGACCTGAGGCAGGTTCATCAAGTAAAATAAGCTTTGGGTTGGCAGCTAATGCGCGAGCAATTTCAACTACTTTTCTAATACCATAAGGCAAGCCTGCAATCAGCTGGTCTCGATAAGGCGCTAAATCTAAAAACTCTATAATCTTCTCAACTTGCAAACGATGCTCGCGCTCACTACGGCGCACCTTTGGTAAAAATAGCAACTCTTGTATCCATGAGGTGTTGCGCTGAGAATGACGACCAATAAGTAGGTTTTGTAGCACGCTTGAGTGATCGAACAGCTCAATATTTTGAAAGGTGCGAGCAATGCCGAGCTTGGCAATATCATGAGCGGGCAATTTTGTGATATCGGTACCATCAAAAACAATTCGACCATTTAGTGGCTCATACAAGCGACTGATTAAATTAAAAATAGTCGATTTGCCAGCACCATTAGGACCTACAATTGTGAATATTTCACCTTCTTGCACCTCAAAACTGATGTTATCAACGGCTTTAACACCACCAAACGCGATAGATAACGACTCCACTTGTAATAGGCTCATCGCATGCGCTCCGTTTTGAGATAAGTTTTGGAGCGGCGGAACAGACCTTTTCGATATAAGGGGAACAATCTGAACCAAGTACGTATTTTTATCCATATACCGTAGATACCACGTGGCTCATAGATAATCATAATAACAATGACTAAGGCAAATAACGCCGTATCAATACCAGGAATACTCGTAATACTCGCGCCAACACCTTGACCAAGGACATCGCCTAAGATGGCAATAACTTGCGGTAATAAGACGACGACGACTGCGCCAAAAAATGCCCCGTGAATGGAGCCTAAACCCCCAATGACAATCTGTAGTAATATAGTGATGGAGATAATAACGGTAAAGCTCTCGTAGTTGACTGCCTGTACAAAATGTCCGTACATAGCGCCGCCAATAGCCGTAATCGCACAGGATATGCTAAAAGCTAGCGTTTTGGCTTGTGGTACATTGACGCCAAGCGCGCGGGCAGATACTTCACTGTCTCTAATAGCTAAGAATGAGCGCCCTGTACTACTTCTAAGCAAATTGACATAAGCAAACGTAATCAATATAACTAGTGTGAGGCATAAGTAATAAAATGCTTTAGGTGTGATATAGCGATCGATAGTAAAGCCGAAAAGATTGATGGGAGATGCAAAAGTCCCAGAGACGCCACCAGTGATAGGTTCGGCCACGATAGCGATATCTTCGATGATGATACTCAGTGCTAAAGTAGCAATCGCTAAATATATACCACTAGTTCTCAGGATAGGTCTAGCAATCATAGCGCCGATAACCCCTGTAATTAGCGCACAGGCGATTAAAGCGGGGAAAAAATTCCAGCCTCGACTCATAAGTGCCAGATGGCTAAACGCGCCTATAGCCATAAAAGCGGCATGACCTAAGCTGACTTGTCCGGTATGACCTGTCAAAAGCATCAAACCAAGTCCGGTAATAGACCAAATTAATATAGCACTAAGCTCACTGATGTAATAGTTGCTCAGTAACCAAGGCGCTAGCAACATCAGCAACAAGAGTATGCCGTATTTGAAAAGTTGACGCTTGTCTTCAAAGATATTGATATCTTGGTCATAGCTGTGTTTAAACTGGGCTTTCATTGACAGTACTCATCCTTGAGAATGTATGGAGGTCGATTATTCACTCTAAAATCAAAGCTTGTGACCTATTTTTCAATCTGTCCTACAATTTAGCAGGTAGTAAATATCTATATTGCTAGTAACCATAGTAGTGACAGTGCTAATGTTAACGCTAACACAAGTACCAACTATACTTTCTTCTGTTTTACCTGAGAAAAAATACCGCCTGGACGTACGATTAATACAATTAACATAACCACATAGGGGGCAATTTGACTAAGGCCTAATGGTAGATAGCGGCCTGCAAACGGCTCTATCACACCTATCAGTAACCCGCCTGCGAGGGCACCGGGTAAAGAACCTAGACCACCAATTACCGCAGCGGCAAAAGCTTTGATGCCAAACAATAGGCCAATAGAGGGTTCAATGGCGCCTTTTGCTGCAAATAATATTCCGGCAAGAGCAGCTACGACACCAGACAACGCCCAAACAATACCATTGACTCGCTTGACCGGAATGCCCATATAATAGGCCGCCATTTGGTTTTGACTGCTAGCTTGCATAGCAATACCGAGTCGAGTATGGGCAAAGAAAAAGTACAGAACAGAGGTTAATGCAATAGTAGACACGATAATAATGATGTCAACATAAGCAATACTGAGTGAGCCTAGCGCCAACATCTTGCCCGAAAATGGCGTCTGTAGTGAGACTGGACTATGCCCCCAGATTACCCCCGCACCAAAGCGCATTAGAAAGCCGAGCGAGATAGTAAGGATGACCATAGCAAATTGTGGCTGACCAAAAATACCACGCAGCACGAAACGATCAAGCAAATAGCCGAATGCACCCATAATGATGGAGGCAAGAGTAATGCCTACCAAAAAAGGAAGGTTCGCCTCATCGGCGTTGATAAAGGCGATGCCCAAAAAGGCACCGAGCATCAGCATGTCGCCTTGAGCAAAATTGACTGCCTCAGAAGCTTTGTAGATCAGTACAAAACCTAAAGCTAACAGTCCATATATACAACCATTAGCAATACCACTGATCAGCAGTTGTAGGATATCCATAAATTCCCTTTTGTCTTAGCATTGTCATCCGTTACAATGTTTAAATAAGCCGTTCGATTGACTGATTTTCTTAATTGAACTGCTCTTAGAGAACATGATTTTCTCTAAGTCAAAATTATTAAAAACGTTAATCATCAGTAAGATAAAAACACACAATACCCATATTTATGGATAATCCTGTCACTTTTACTCTATAGTAACTCATAATTTTTGTCCATAGAGAACGCGTTCATCTGCTAGACTTGTCAGTCTGATTTAATACAACACTAGAGATAACCGCTAACTGTAATCAAAATTTGAGTACTGTAATTCATTGCTGGTTGACTGATTATGACCAAATGAGTCACTGCAATATGCCTAATTTATGACCATGATATAATTTAAATATTTTATATTCCTTATTTAAACCTAATCTAAAAGTTATTATTATGAGCCAAATGCTAAACCAAGCCGTACCAGTTAAGCTAGATAGTCAGTTAGCAGATAATCAGTCAATAGCTGGACTATCTAAAAATAATAACTTTGATATCATCATTATCGGCGCTGGCGCGTCAGGGCTATACTGTGCCCTCACAGCAGGTCGCCGTGGTCGCCGCGTCTTAGTACTGGATCATGCTAATAAAGCAGGCAAAAAAATCCTGATGTCAGGCGGTGGTCGCTGCAACTTTACCAATTACTTTGTAGAGCCTGAGCATTTCATTGGTGCCAATCCTCATTTTTGTAAATCCGCACTCAGCCGTTATCCGAGCTGGGAGTTTATCGCGATGGTCGAGCGCCATAAGATTGCCTATCATGAGCGCGAGCATGGGCAGCTATTTTGCGATGATTCTGCCCAAGATATCGTCACTATGCTACTTGATGAATGTAATGATGCAGGTGTGCAAGTACGACTCAATACTCAAGTTGAACAGGTCAACGTCAATGAAAATAGCCCTGTAGATGGCGAAGGTACAAAAAGTAATAGCGCGCGCTTTCAATTGCTCACCAGTAAAAAACTTAGTAAGAAAGAAATCAAAGACGCGGTAAATGAGATGAAACCACCGCAAACGACCTA
>JBBSUA010000037.1:0-11392 GCA_038235315.1 Pseudomonadales bacterium
GATTTTGCCACTGTGCAACAAGCTATTGATGCAGGCAAAACTGAAGCAACCAAAAGCAATACCAGCACTATAAACTCAGAAAATATGAACGCTAGCACAGAGCGCTAGCGTTGTTTTAGCAGAGGTATAGTCGATTCACTTTAAAACCGATACAGTGCTGTTGGGATATATTTTACGCAGGATCGACGCAGCGTAGACACAGCAAGCAAGAAAAATGTATACCAGTGGCACGCGCTTCAAATCCGTATTTTTTATTTTGAGCTTACTATAGGATTTATTGGGTTTAAAAATAATTAGCCCTAAACGCCTACTTTATTTGCTTTCAGGCGTCCAACCTTGCGCCCGTTCATAATCTTCATTATCCAAGAATTTATCACGCTGATCGGTTAAGAACTTCTTGGCTTGAGGATCCATCATGCTCAGATGGTTTTCGTTAATGCGCATCGTTTGATGCTCGATCCATTCTGTCCAAGCTTTATCTGACACAGTGTCTTGTAGCTCTTGACCTTTTTTATTCGGAAAGGGCGGATGCGCCATCTTAGGTAAATCTTGCTGATATTTGCGACAAAACACCGTATTGGCTTGCGGGTTAAAGGTCTCGGTCATAATAATATCCTTGATATTTGAGGTTTAATCGTTGGCTAATCTACAAAAATAAGTGATTCGATAAACTACTTTACCTGATTATTTTAATAAAAACACCCGCATAGTAGCGGGTGCTTTTATTGTCGAATAGTAGGGCTACTAAAAATCTATTAAGCAAATACTTCTAAGCGCGTGCGTCCACGAGCAACCGCTTGCTTGACCTGATTGGGAGCGGTGCCGCCTAAATGGTCACGTGCAGCGAGTGAGCCTTCTAACGTTAGATATTCAAACACATCATCACCGATAGCGTCGCTAAACTGTTGCAGTTGCGATAAAGACAAATCACTCAAATCTAAGCCTTCTTTAATGCCTAAAGCGACCGCATTGCCGACCACTTCATGGGCATCACGGAAGGCAACGCCATTACGTACTAAATAATCAGCCAAGTCAGTGGCAGTCGCATAACCTTTCATGGTAGCGGCGCGCATGTTTTCTTTATTCGGGGTGATATTTGGCAGCATATCAGCGAATGCCAATAGCGAGCCTGTCAAGGTATCGACGCAATCAAACAGCGGTTCTTTGTCTTCTTGATTGTCTTTGTTATAAGCTAACGGCTGGCTTTTCATTAAGCTCAATAGCGTCATCAATTGTCCAAAGACTCGTGCCGCTTTACCGCGTACTAGCTCTGGTACATCAGGATTTTTCTTTTGCGGCATAATAGAGGAGCCTGTACAAAATCGATCCGGTATCTGTACAAAGTTAAATTGCGCAGACATCCAAAGAATAATCTCCTCACTCATCCGTGACAGATGCATCATAAGAATAGAGGCTGCAGCAGTGAACTCAATAGCAAAATCACGATCAGAGACCGCGTCTAACGAATTTTGACAAATACCTTCGAAACCTAGCAACTCAGCAGTGATAGTCCGGTCGATTGGAAAAGTCGTACCAGCAAGAGCTGCACTGCCAAGGGGTAACTGATTGATACGACGACGCGCGTCAACTAGGCGCTCAGTATCACGATATAACATCTCAAACCAAGCCATGACATGATGACCGAAGCTCACGGGCTGCGCAGTTTGTAGATGCGTGAATCCTGGCATAATAGTATCGGTGTGCTGCTCAGCTAAATCAAGCAATCCACTCTGCAGACGCACGAGTAATGCAATAATATTATCCGTCTCTTCACGTAACCATAAACGGATATCAGTGGCAACCTGATCATTACGGCTACGACCAGTGTGCAGTTTTTTGCCGACCGCACCAATCATATCAGTCAAACGTGATTCGACGTTCATGTGCACATCTTCGAGTGCAATCGACCAATTAAACTCACCGGCTTCAATCTCAGCTAATACCTGCTTGAGACCTTCTATTATGGTGTCAACCTCAGAGGTCGTTAAAATATCGCATTTGCCAAGCATAGTCGCATGAGCAATAGATCCTTCGATATCGTGGCGTGCAAAGCGCTGATCAAAACCCACGGAAGCAGTAAAGGCGGCAACGAAGCTATCTGTTGCTTCGCTAAAGCGTCCACCCCACATTTGCTGGCCTTGAGTACTTGAAAGGCTATTTGTTGGAGAAATATGTGTGCTAGAATCAATAGCACGTGAATTTTTATTTGGCTCGGGATTACTAGTATTTGAAAAAGTGGCGTTCATATCAGTCTAAGGCAAGTCAAGAGAATAAGAACTCAAGTATAGCAAAGGATGAGGTTGCCTTGCTAGCTGAGCGCTTAGAGTTTTTTGTGCCTAAGCTGCTTGAGATGATGAAAATTTGGCAATGGTTGCTTTATTTATCTTTTTGGTCGCTGTTTGTTACGATTATTGAGCGCCATGGTATGGGAACATGGTCGGATTTTTTGATCGCATATTTAGGCAGAACGATACAATATTTTTTGACCGTTCTACCAGTGCTATATTTGGTTGATTATTTACGTCCGGTATTTAAAAACGTAAGCCCTATTAGGGTTAGTCTATATATTCTATTATTAATTATGGTGACTTCCATAGTATCGCTTTGCCTAGTCATGTTAGTAAAGATTAACGGAGGATGGCTCCAATACAATCCCAAATCATTTATGTTACAAATAGTATTCAATACCGTGCTTACTATCGGTTTTGCTGTGGTTTTTTTATTGTACTTCGTACAGCGAAAACGCGAGCTGATGGCACTCAAACAGTCTTTTGAGCACAAGTCTATTGCTCATAACGAGCTTATCGAAGCACGCCTCGCTCCGCATTTCTTTTTTAACACTATTAATACTTTGACCTCGCTTATCGAATCTAATCCAACACGCGCTGCTGATTTACTGCAACATATATCCGCATTATTTCGCGCCAGTTTTAATGGTACGCGTGAAATTAGTTTTGAAGAAGAAGTCGCACTTTGTGAGCATTATTTAGCGATTGAATCCAGTCGGCTATCTGATAAGTTGGTTGTGAATTGGAGTCTACCTGATAATGATACCATGTACGACATGGTTATCAGCGCTTTGACACTACAAAGCGTACTTGAAAAAACGCTACTTAATGTGGTTGAAATGAGCACCGAAACCATCTGCATTGACATTGTCGTAACGTGGCATCAGCATCAGGTGATCATCATCATTACGGCGCAACTCCCTAGCAAAACATTGGTTATTACTCACAACCTGCGCCAACAGTTAGACTTTTTTATTCAGGCAGAACGACTCAAGTCTTATTTTGGTCAGAGTGCCAATATTCAGAGTAAAGTCACCAATGAGCAGATTATTACGACGATTAATTATTATCTGCGTGATGTCGGCATGTAGCGACGCACAATACCTTTTATTTAGAATGTGATAGCAGTGACACTATTTTGATTATTTTCAATGGCATACTTATTGCACCTATACTTATCTAATCTTTGAAAGCATACCTTATAGCTATTAAAAATAGTATCATCTAGAGGACTGTCATGATGATATTACTGTCATTAGATATAACTATGATTATGAGTGAGCAGTCTTATGAGATAGTAGAACTATTTATCTGATAACACATAGTAGACAAATGCTTCTTATAAACCATGCATAGATAATTATGTAGTTAAGGTAAAATACGGCTTGTTTTCATAAAGATATTATTACCTATCTAAATGGTCAATATTCTGTAAAATGAATACTATGGCGACTAGATACGATATAAGAATTCATAGTAGTACGCTCATAAATATTAATTAGAAGTTTGCTTATTATGCTGTAAGAGAGGGGTTTACATGCGGATTGTAGTTTGTGATGACGAGCCATTAGCCCGTGAACGTTTGGTCAGAATTGTGCAAGAGTCAGGCTATGAGGTAGTCGCGCAAGCAACGACAGGTATAGAAGCTATCGATGCCGTAAACGCTTATCAGCCCGATGTTATTTTATTAGACATAAGAATGCCAGAGATGGACGGTGTACGTTGTGCAGCAGCGCTTAATGAGCTTAATCATCCTCCAGCTATTATTTTTGTTACCGCTTATGACCATTATGCGATTGCAGCTTTTAAAGCCAATGCTATTGGTTATTTATTAAAGCCTGCCAATAAAGGCGAATTAATAGAAGCGTTAGGGAAAGCTAAAAACTTAAATGCGGCGCAGTTGAATGAGATTCGTAAACTTGAAGATCCGACGGCTCGTCCCATACGGGAACACATCGCTGCAAGAACCCATCGT
Source organism: Pseudomonadales bacterium (assembly GCA_038235315.1). GTDB lineage: Bacteria > Pseudomonadota > Gammaproteobacteria > Pseudomonadales > Moraxellaceae > Psychrobacter. The sequence goes on from JBBSUA010000037.1 coordinate 4,264, forward strand.
GGTGTCGAGCTTATAAAAATTAAAGATATTTATTATTTCACAGCAGATCAAAAATACGTCAAGGTTCGTCATAAAGATGGGATATTGTTAATAGACGATACCCTAAAAGAGCTTGAACAAGAGTTTGAAGATCAATTATTTCGCGTTCATCGCAATGCTATCATTAACTTGAGCTTTTTGGATTACTTAGAGACCATAGATTCAGGGCAATTTCAGATTCGCTTTAAAGGAATAGAGGAGACGCTAGCAGTCAGTCGGCGACATCTGCCAGCATTGCGAGAAAAAATTCAGAATATGTAATGCTCTAAAATGTGAAAAATCTAGCCTTATTTATTATTGTTGACCTTTGTATCAGTAAATCTGTTGAGAAGTGTTACATTCACTGGCTATCAAGGTTCTATCGTATCATCGTACCCTTATTTATGCTTAAATAGGGGTATTTTTTTGCGCCCTGTAACTGTACTTACGTGCCATTGTGTACCCTACAAATAGGCTTACCGATAGAGACGCACATAAGAATCAAGCTATACGCTAACTATCATATGAATAATGTTGAGGCCTCTTATGAGCATTACGCAGACATCTGCTTTGAATACTTTAAATATTGCCACTCGTCAAAGTCCACTAGCATTATGGCAAGCTGAACATATTCGTGATCGTTTGCTTGCATTGTACCCAGAGATGACTATTAATTTACTCAAAATTGTCACTAAGGGTGACAAAATTTTGGATACCCCTTTAGCAAAAATAGGGGGTAAAGGATTATTTGTCAAAGAGCTTGAGCAGGCAATTTATGAGGGACAAGCGGATATTGCCGTACATTCATTAAAAGATGTGCCAATGCAACTGCCTGAAGGGTTGATGCTGGGCGTCTACTGCAAGCGTGCCTCTCCAACCGACGCCTTTGTCTCTAACACTTATAATAGTATTGATGAGTTACCTCAAGGCGCAGTAGTGGGTACATCCAGTCTGCGTCGTCAGTGTCAGATTAAAACCTATCGCCCAGACCTACAGATTAAGACGTTACGTGGTAATGTGGGTACTCGTTTAGGTAAGCTTGACGCTGGTGAGTACGACGCTATTATCCTAGCGACCAGTGGTCTACAACGCATCGAGCTTGACGCCCGTATTCGTGGTGAATTGGATATTGATATCTGTCTGCCCGCTGTCGGTCAAGGGGCGTTAGCGATTGAATGTCGCGAAGACGATGCTGAGATTCTTGCTTTACTTGCACCTCTCAATGATGACAAAGCGCGTATTCGTCTGATCGCTGAACGGGCTTTAAATCGTCATTTAGAAGGGGGTTGCCAAGTACCCATTGCCGCTTTTGCGTTGTTGCAGGCAGAGGGCACGACAGATAATAGCAATGATGATAACGGCATTATATTGTGGCTACGAGGGCGCGTTGGACAGGCGGATGGTAGTGTGCTGTTGAAGTCTGAGCAACGTATTGAATTGAATGGAACGCAAGCAGAACAAGAAGCACAGGCCAATCAACTTGGCATTGAGGTAGCCGATAAGCTACTTGCTAAAGGTGCTGGTGATATTCTGTCAGCGATTTATCATCCTGAAGGCTAGTTTTTGCTGCTATAGGCAGTTCGAAATAAAGTCGATACGTTAATATTTTCGTGCTACTGGTATACATTTTACTTGCTTGCTGTGTCTACGCGGACAGATGCTGCGCAAAATATATTCCAGCAGCACTGTATTGCTTTAGAGTGAATCGACTATAGCAGTTATTTATGTCTAATCATGAGTTTTAAGTAGTGGTATCTTTATGTCGTGTTCAGATCTCTTGCCCTATACAGTGCCAGTCGTTATTAATACGCGACCAGTAGAGCGCGCTGCAGTATTAACCCATCATCTGAAGGCAGCGGGTTTTAGCGTCGTTGATATACCAATGCTAAAGTTACAAGACCGAGCTTTGAGCGATAGTGATGTAGGGTTGATGCGACGCTGGCTAGCAGGAGACTATAAAGCTCTCGTGATGGTCAGCCCAACAGCAGCGACTTCAGGACTGGCAGTGTGGCAAACGCTCACACAACAGAACAAGGCTTTAGATAGTGCTGATAATGAATTGGGCTCAAACAGAGACATCAAGCTAAATTTGCTAACCGCACCTAGTCACCTGATTGCTGTGGGTACGGCGACTGCGAAAGTGCTACAGCAAGCTCAGCTACCTGTTGCTAGCTATGAAGTACTGCAGCCAACTATAGCTAATAATGAAGGTATGTTGGCAATGCCAGAGATTGAGCAGTTGCAAGCAGGTGACAAATTACTGATATGGCGAGGTCTTGGAGGGCGACAATTATTGGTCGATACCCTGCGAGCAAGAGGCGTACATATCGATAGCATTGCGTGGTATGAGCGGATGATGCCAGATGATGCCAAATCAAGGTATCATCAGTGGTCGCAGCAGTTTAATGCACAGCACAAGCTGTCAGTATCACAATCAAAGCCTGTCGTCATTATCAGTAGTGGGACGGTTTTTGAGCACTGGACACAAGTGGTTAGCCACGTTCAGGCTAACAGTTTAGATAGTAGCCAACGTAGCAACCAAGATAATAGCGTCGCACTGTCGCTTGTAGACTTCAATTATGTTGTCTTAGGAGCGCGTTTAGCTGAGATGGTAGCTGAGCAACATTTGAGTTATTATCGAGTAGAGGATTTGTCCCCTGCGACTATTTTAGCAGCGATAGCGATTAAGCATTGATAATGAAACGACGACGAGTATAATTTTTATCCAAATACACTTATTAATTTACAATTATCAATAACGGTACTGCCTTATGTCAAAAGAGTTCGAGACGTCACCCGATACCGATACGGCCACTGCAGGTCATCAGCGTCGGCAAGCGAATATCCTACTTTTACGGTTGCAATGGCTGGTCATTTTGCTATTGATTGTCGCTTTAATTTGGCTTTATGTTGGTCAGCAGCGCTTTCAAAATCAGGTCAATGAGCGTTTGCAAAGCAATGAGCAAATGGTGACGCGGCTCAATGAAATGGATGATCGTCTATTCGCTGTCAATCAGCAACCATCACCTGCACCTAGTACTGTGGCAGATAGCCAAGCTCAAAATCAGTTAGATTTGCTACGCATTCAAATACAAGCAGTCGATCAACTATTAGCTGATAATGATAATGAGTCAGCGATTGAATTACTGCGCGGTCTGCAATGGCAACTGTCACAACAGAATAATGAGATTGCACCGGCATTAACCACTGTGATTCAACAAAGTTTAGTTAAAGATATAGAACGTTTGCAAGCGCAAAGTTCTCAGCCTAGCCCATGGCAGCTCCAAAATCTTGCCATTCAAAATATTCAAGAGTTTTTGCACAGTCATGAGCGTAGTAGCAATATAGTTAGCAGTCTTAAGCGTACGGATAATAGTACCCAAGCAGCTTCTACAAGCAATAGTGGATTATTGACACGGCGGCAGCTGACGATTCATGAAGTCATCATGACCCTTAATTTGGCGATACAGGCTAGTAATATGCGTGAGCCAGATCAGTTAGGCAGCTATTTGCAACGAGCACGCACACAGCTACAGACGCTTACTATGAGCAAGTCTACTACCAAAAACGCTATCAATACTAAGACAGATTCAGCCGCTCGCTCTCAGAATGATATGAGCACAGTACAAGCACCCAATACTATCGCAGAAGTTATCGTATGGCTTGATAAATTGATTGCTAATGCGCCAACACCAATGTCACTCTCGACTACTCAGGTTTTAGAACAGCAAAACGCTACTCTAATTGAATGATAAAAAACTCAAAGAAAAAATGTAAGGCATACTATGATTAACGCTAATTTGACAGCGAATACGCCAACGTCAAGTTGTCCTGAAGCATTAGCTCACTATCCAATCATTCATACTCAACCCATACAATGGGGTGAGATGGATGCTTTTAATCACTTAAACAATGTAGTCTATTATCGCTATGCAGAATCCGCACGTATTGCCTATTTGCAGGCGTTAGGGATGTTCGATGGCAGTATGGTTACGATGTTGGCGCAGTCAAGGTGTCAGTATCTACGTCCAGTGACTTATCCTGATACCTTATTGTTAGGGGTGCGTTGTCAACGTTTAGGTACAACCAGTATCGTCATCGAATACAGCTACTACAGCTGCACGCAACAAGCCATTGTGGCTACTGCCGAGGCGGTAATCGTTCGTTTAGAGAGTTCAGGAACTAAAAAACTTCCTTGGACAGATGCAGAGCGCGAAAGATTGTTAATATTGGAGCTAAAATTTAATCATAGTCCACAAGTATAGATACAGTCAAAAAATTAGTTGATAGCTCTAAAGCAACTCCTTACTAAAAATTAAAAAGGCACGCTAATTTATATTAGCGTGCCTTTTTAATATACGTATTTTAAGCCATTAAGAGGCTAGTAGCTTTAATAGCTACTCTTGATTAGGCGCATGAACAAAATCTATGACATTTAGATCAAAACCTGATAGCGCATAGAATTTCATTGGTGAGGATAAAAGATGCATATCACGTACGCCTAAATGACGTAAAATTTGCGCCCCAACGCCAATACTGCGGTAAGGCTGCTGAGCGATAGTCGATAGCGATTCGTTAGCTGACGCTTTATCTAAGGCATTACCTAAGTCAATGGGTTGATGACTACCAATCCACACCAAGACACCGCGTTCAGAGTTACTAATTTCTTGTAACGCAGATTGTACGCTCCAGCCACCACGTCCAGACATGTCGTTTTTGGCAGCAAATAAATCGCGCAAAGGATGGAAACCGTGCACGCGTACCGTACTGACCCCTTCGCTAACATTGCCCTTAACTAGCGCCAAATGAGTCTCATCTGCACCGAATTCACGAAAACGATGTAGAGCAAAAGTACCAAACTCAGTTTCAAACGGATAGGATTCAACTTCCTCAACCGTCTGCTCATTAGCAATACGATAATTAATCAAATCTGCGATAGTGCCAATTTTAATATCATGCTCTTTGGCGAATATTTCGAGATCATCACGGCGTGCCATCGTACCATCAGCATTAATAATCTCTACAATAACAGCCGCAGCTTCAAGTCCTGCAAGACGCGCCAAATCACAGCCAGCTTCAGTATGTCCTGCGCGATGTAGCACCCCACCATTTTGAGCCATGATAGGGAAAATATGTCCAGGCTGGACAATATCTTCTGGTTTCGCAGATGAGGCAACCGCCGCTTGAATCGTACGCGCGCGATCTCCAGCAGAGATACCAGTAGTTACGCCCTCAGCAGCTTCGATAGAGACCGTAAAATTGGTACTAAATTTGGCTTCATTACGATCTGACATAAGTGGTAGAGCAAGCTGCTGGCAGCGAGCTTGTGATAAGGTCAAACAGACCAACCCACGCGCATGAGTAATCATAAAGTTAATATCTTCAGGGCGGACATGAGTTGCCGCCATGATAATATCACCTTCGTTTTCGCGATCTTCATCATCCATTAAGATGACCATTTTGCCCGCGCGAATGTCGTCGATAATCTCAGGAATAGTATTTAAATTCATAAAAATCTCTATTAATTATTATTTATCAATACGGAAGCCATAGAAAGTGTGGCATATAAAATATGATTTAGCTATTGTAACAGTAGATTGAATCACGTGCTGTAGCAGTTAATAAAAACGGTCATTAAGTATAATTAATGGTACTTATTTTTAGTTATTAAAGTGCTTAATCTGAATAGGTAGTTCACTGTCACAAGCGAACGTAATTTTATAGCGATTTGAACATTTTAACGGTTTTTATAATGCTGTGTTATCTCATGGCTAGACCATGGCGTCTAATTGTTCAAATCAAATATAGTCAGTTTTAAATAATAAATAAGATGAAAATGTTTTAAGCGTGCTATTGGTATAAATTTTACTTGCTTGCTGTGTCTACGCTGACAGAGGCTGCGCAAAATTCATCCCAACAGCACTGTATTTATTTTAAAGTGGATCGACTATAGTTTGTAAGCTGCACATTTAGCCTAGTCATTGCTTGCTGCTTGGCTTTTTAGCCAGTCCATAAACTTTTTGCTGTGCTGTTCACGTTGATTGTCTGCAAACTCATAAAAGCGTGTGTCTGATAAGTTGTCTGGTAAATAAGTTTGAGCATAATAATGATTAGGATAATTATGGGGATAAGCATAACCGACACCATAGCCCTCATTCCGCATCAGTTTAGTCACGCCGTTACGTAAATGTAGTGGAACAGGGGAGGCATCTTTTTCTGCAAGCTGCATTGCGGCATTAATCGCTTTGTACGTGCTGTTGCTTTTGGCACTGGTCGCCAAATAAACTACCACTTGTCCCAAGATAATGCGCGCTTCAGGCATACCAATTGAGTGCACACTACGCAGTGCCGCATCAGCAAGTAGTAAAGCATTGGGGTTGGCATTACCAATATCTTCACTGGCCAAAATAACCAGTCGTCGTGCAATGAAATCTGCCGGCTCGCCACCCACTAGCATCCGTGCCATCCAATAAAGAGCGGCATCAGGATCGGAGCCACGTACGGACTTAATCATTGCTGAGATAATGTCATAATGCTGCTCGCCATCTTTGTCGTAACGTACCATTGCCGTTTGTGCGACACGACCCACCAAATCATCATTTATTATAATAGGAGACTGCTTGGAGTCAGCAGTTTGGACAGCAAGCTCCAGTATATTGAGCGCTTTACGCGCATCGCCGTGAGCCAACTGACTGATAAAGGTTTGCGCTTGTAAGTCGATCACGAGTGTTTTCAGAATGCTATCATCGGAGATAGCACGCTGTAATACGACTGCAATTTGTTCAGCGCTGAGCGGCTCTAAGCGGTAGACTTGGCAACGTGATAACAGTGCATTATTGACACTGAATGAGGGGTTTTCAGTCGTTGCTCCAATTAGAATAATGTCGCCGGATTCTACCGCACCTAGCAATGCATCTTGCTGTGCTTTATTAAAACGGTGAATCTCATCAATAAACACGACGGGTGCTTCAAAGACTAATGAGTCTTTACTATCAATGACTTCACGCAGTTGCTTAACCCCCGTATTTAACGCGGATAACGCATGAAAAGGGCGTTCAATGGCGGCGGCTAACAGCATTGCAATCGTAGTTTTACCAATCCCAGCTTCCCC
>JBBSUA010000038.1:0-11326 GCA_038235315.1 Pseudomonadales bacterium
CAAAAGAATATGCTGATCAAGCGATTGAAGTCTTAAACGACACGGGCGAACACGCTTGGAAAATTGGCGATATGGTCACTCGTGAAGCGGATGCAGTGGTGTACCGTTAATGTCAGATGTATCACTAATGCTAGCCAATACGAGATCAACAACTGAGGATTCGGTTAAGCCTTTACGTGTTGCGGTATTGGTATCAGGCAATGGCAGCAATCTGCAAGTATTAATAGATGCTATACAAGCACGGGTGCTACCGATAGAGATAGTAGGTATTGTTAGCAATCGTGAGGATGCTTATGCAATCACCCGCGCACAGCAAGCCACTATTCCTGTTGCCGTGCTTTCGCACACTAGTAGTGGCAAGCGTATGGCTATCAAAACCTTTGAGCAGCATGCCACGGTACAATTAAGTCAATGGCAGCCCGATTTAATAGTGTTAGCAGGATTTATGCGCGTGCTGAGTGCTGACTTTATTAATAATAGCGTTGCCCCTATGATTAACCTGCACCCTTCTCTGCTACCCGTTTATAAAGGTCTGGATACTCATCAACGTGCTATACAAGCTGGTGAGCGCCATCATGGTTGTAGTGTTCACGTGGTTACCGCCGAGCTAGATGCAGGGCAAGTACTGACTCAAGCTCTGTTAACGGTATCTGCAAAAGACAACGCTACCAGTTTGCAAAAGCGTGTACAGAAGCTTGAACATCAGCTACTACCATGGACATTGTTACTTATAGCAAAAGGCGTTTTAACTCTAGATCAGAGTTTATCAATGAGTGAAAACACTTATCTGCCGCATTTACCTTTGAAGCTTTTTTTAGATAATTAACAGCTGTGTTATAAAGGCTCTACTTACCACTTAAAAGGTTTTGCTTTTACTATTTGTTTTAGCATAAAAAAACCCAGTCAAACTTATTACTAAGTGGACTGGGCTTTTTTTGTGCTAGTTTTTATTTACTCATTATAATCTAAAAAGCTATTACTTGATGATACTAAGCATCAGATTGGGCATTTGAATCTAGCACATGAACGCCTTTTATATTAACGAACTCCTTCATACCAAAGCCACCATGTTCACGGCCATAGCCTGAGTTCTTCACGCCACCAAACGGCAATGCTGGATTAGCAAGATCATAACCATTGATGTAAATCATACCGGTATCGAACTGCTCGTTGGCTAAGCGAATGGCCTTGTCTTCGTCTTTTGAGAAGATTGCACCACCTAAACCATAACGGCTGTCATTGGCAATACGCATCGCATCATCTTGATCTTTGGCACGAATTAAAGATGCTACAGGACCGAACAACTCGTCATCATAAGCGGGTTGACCTTTTTGTACATTTTCCAAGATAGTCGCTGGATAATAGCAGCCTTTGCCTTCAGGTAGCTCACCGCCAACAGAAATGGTTGCACCTTTACTTACGCTATCTTCTACTTGTTCGTGCAATTTTTCTTGTAGGTCTTTACGTGCCATCGCACCCATGTCTGAGCTTTCATCCATAGGGTCGCCATATTTCGTGTTGCTAAACACCTCGACAATACGGTTACGGAACTCGTCATATAGACTATCCACCACAATGAAACGCTTCGCGGCTACACAAGTTTCGCCATTATTATACAGTCGAGCATTAGCACAAGTCGCTACTGCTAAGTCTAGATCCGCATCTTCTAAAACGATAAACGCATCGTTTGAACCCAGCTCTAACACCGCTTTTTTGATAACTTTTGCGGCTTGTTGACCGACGATAATACCAGCGCTATCACTACCAGTAAGCGTTACACCGCGTACTCTCTCATGACCAATTAACTTTTCTGACTGGTCGTGATCGATCAAGACGGTACGGAATAGATCATTCGGTAATTCAGATTCGTGGAATATTTTTTCGATGAGTAAGCCACAACCGGTAACGTTAGAAGCATGCTTGAGCAAAATACTGTTACCCGCCATCAAATTGGCAATAGTATAACGAAACACTTGATAAGCTGGGAAGTTCCAAGGTTGCATACCGTAGATAACACCGATGGGCTGATAAGTCACAATACCTTTTTTTAATCCTTCGATATCACGTATATCATCTGCTAAAGCACTGATACCATTCTCAGCAGTGTAATCACAAATCGCTTTACATAGATCGATCTCTTCTAAGCTTTGGCTGTAAAGTTTGCCACGTTCTTCAGTCATGAGCTTGGACAGCTCTTCTTTGTATTTAATCAATGTCTCACCAATTGAATTGATGACTTTTGCACGGTGTTCGTGGCTCGTCTGACGCCACTCTAGAAATGCTTCATGCGAGGCTTCAACGATATTATTGACCTCATCACTACTCATATAGTTGTATTCTTTAATGTTTTCACCCGTAGCTGGGTTGATAGTTGTAATATCTGCCATGATAATTATCCTTATTAATACATAATATTTTTAGTGGAATGCTATCGTTTTCTAGTTTGGGATTTTTTAATTTAGATTTTATTGTCTCAACGCACTTTATTGCGTCCATTCATCATATCAAATACTCGTCTTCATACTTTTACAAGATATTGTGAAATGTGCCTAATGTGTTAACAGTGTGACGCAATAATAAAGTAGCGCTTATTAGTATCGTTGGTTAATTTCAATCTCTAGTCAATAAAAAACCAGCTAAATAGCTGGTTTTTTATTGACTAGAGATTAAAGATTAAAATAATCCCATTAGAATAATTGATTGATAACTGGAATATCGTCTTGTTTTTGCTCTTCTTCATCAGCCATCAACTGTCTGGCAACATGCATTATCAGCTGCCGTAACCATCGATGCGCAGGATGATGCTGCAATAAGGGTGACCATGCCATCGTCAACTCAAATTCAGGTATAAAAAACGGTGGTTCCTTCATTATAATACTATCATTATTGGCTTGCATCCGTGCAACTCGCGTAGGTAGAGTCGCTATCAAATCCTTGTTAGCGGCCAACATCGCAGGCATTTGATAATGACGGGTAAAAACACTAATTTTTCGCTTTTGACCTAACCGCTGTAAGGCTTGATCAATAGAACCCAAACCGCCAGATTTTTCTGGATTGACACCAAAGCCGACACCCATACCCGTTTTGGAGACCCAAACATGTTGAGCTTTGAGATAATTTTTCAAATTAAATCGATGGGCATAAGGGCTTTCAGAGGACAGTAAACAGCTAAAAGTATCGCGCCAAACAAGTACTTGATGGAAACTTTGGGGAATCTCATTAAAGCGGTTAATGGCTAAATCGACTCTTCCCTGTTCCATATCACGATAAGACACATCTGATGGCGTCAAAAAATCCAAAACCACATTGGGCGCTTCTGAGCGTAATGCTTTGACTAGTTTAGGTACTAATGTTGCCTCCGCATAGTCCGACGTCATAATACGAAAAACACGTGACGTACTATAGGGACGAAACTCTGTGCGTGGTTCTAAAACTTGAGTCAAGTCAGCCAATATCTCGCGTATACGTGGCTGTAACTCAAGTGCCCGCTCAGTTGGCGTCATGCCTTCAGATGATCGTACCAATAATGGGTCATTAAATAACTTGCGTAAGCGCCGCAAAATATTACTCATTGCGGGTTGGGTAATTCCTAACTGCTCAGCAGCACGTGTAACGTTCTTTTCGCGTAGCAATACATCTAAATGTACTAATAAGTTTAAATCGACCCGCTGCAAATTCATATATTTGTCTCTTTACCTTAGAATACACATCATTATAAACGCAGCAGGTTTTTCTCTGCTATGTGATAAAAAATGTGGCGAAAAATCCTCTATAACCGCATGATATAACAATATTTTTATGTTAATAAATTTTATAATATACTTATTATAACTGAATTCACCTATCATAAACCATTGTTTTACTTATACTATAACCAAACAAAATACCCAAGATAACATTCATAAACTAGATAAATCAAGGTAACCTAGCTATAGTGGCTAGCAAGCGCTTGACAGACGGTTACTAAATACTGAACCCCTAGCATTCGTTTTCATCAATGAGATACCAACTATATTTTATCGTATTTTCATACGGAAATATGGAAATAAAACTTATTAGTTAACCTTACGCACACTTAGTTTTGTGCTCTGATTTGTCTTTAAGCTTGAATCAACCCCTTCTATCGTTTAGGGTAATAAGCACTTCAGTAGTCGAATAAGTCCTAGGAAATAACTATTTGCGTCTAGAATTACAGACAAAAAATAGACTTAATAGTAAAAGCTGACCAAATCGACAGGTTTTTATTGCTTTTATGACAATTTTCTTATAGTTTAGTAGAGATTGCTAACGCAAGGGGCTCATATTTCAAATTTTTGCTTCTACTAGCATCTTTTTTTATACAGAATATACGAAAATTATTTTAATTTACTCATTTATTCACCACCAATGGAGCAGTCTAGATGTCAACTTATACATCAGCATTAGAACTAGTACGTGAATTAAAGCAAAAGCATGGTAACTGGGAAGGTATCAGCGAAAATGATGCCGCCCGCATGATGGTGCAAAATCGCTTCAAAACTGGTTTAGATATTGCTAAATATACCGCAGACATTATGCGCCAAGATATGGAAGAGTACGATAACGATACGTCACAGTACACCCAATCTTTGGGCGCATGGCATGGTTTTATCGCGCAACAAACCATGTATGCTAACAAAAAATACTTCAATACCACTTCAAAAAAATACATCTATCTATCAGGTTGGATGGTTGCGGCTCTTCGTTCAGAATTCGGTCCATTGCCTGATCAATCTATGCACGAAAAAACAGCCGTACCTAAGCTAGTCGAAGAGATCTATACCTTCCTACGTCAAGCAGATGCTAAAGTGCTAAACGATTACTTCCGTGAGCTAAATGACGCTGAAGCAGCCGGTAAAGACACTGCAGCAATCCAAGATAAGATTGATAACTTTGAGTCACATGTTGTGCCAATCATTGCTGATATCGATGCTGGTTTTGGTAATGAAGAAGCGACTTATTTATTGGCTAAAAAGATCATCGAAGCCGGTGCTTGTGCCCTTCAAATCGAAAACCAAGTGTCTGATGCTAAGCAATGTGGTCACCAAGCGGGTAAAGTTACCGTACCGCATGAAGACTATATCGCCAAGATCAATGCGCTTCGTTATGCATTCTTAGAGCTAGGTGTCGAAAACGGTATCATCGTTGCTCGTACTGACTCTGAAGGCGCATCATTGACTCAGAAGATCCCAGTATCTAATGAGCCAGGTGATTTGGCTTCTAAATACATCGATTTTATTGAAATGGAAGAGATCACTCTTGATCAAGCCAATGAAAATGATAGCTTGCTTAAGCATGACGGCAAATTGGTACGTCCAGTACGTCTAGCTAACGGTCTATATCAGTTCCGTGAAGAAACCAACATCGACCGCGTTGTACTTGATTGTGTAACTGCGCTTGAAAATGGTGCTGATCTATTGTGGATTGAGACACCAACGCCAGATATTGAACACATCAAAATGATGGTAGACCGCATTAAAGAGCAACAGCCAAAAGCGAAGCTAGTCTATAACAATAGCCCATCGTTTAACTGGACGCTTAATTTCCGTAAGCAAGTTATTGCGAAGTGGGAAAAAGATGGCAAAGACATCTCAGATTATAACAAAGATAACTTAATGAGCGGCGATTACGACAATACTGAACTGAATACAGCCGCTGATGAACTTGCTAAAAACTTCCAAAAAGATGCTGCACGTGAAGCAGGTGTGTTCCATCACTTGATCACGCTTCCAACGTATCACACTGCTGCACTAGAAGTTCATAACCTGTCTAAAGGTTACTTCGGCGAAGAAGGTATGCTTGCTTATGTTGCTGGCGTACAACGTAAAGAGATTCGCGAAGGTATTGCTTGTGTTAAGCATCAAGCAATGGCTGGTTCTGACATCGGTGATGATCATAAAGAGATCTTCTCAGGTGACAACGCTCTAAAAGCTGGTGGTGGTAAAAACACGATGGATCAGTTCAAATAGACCCTATGTTCTAAGCAAACACTATAGATAACTGTTTAAACAAATAAAATCCGCCCTACATCATGTAGGGCGGATTTTATTTGGTCTTTAAAATAGCTTCACTATGCCGTTTGAAAAAGTCTAAAAAACTTATAAATGAATTAAAGATTAGAAATGGCTATCATCTATGTTATCGTCAGTTTCTTTCTGTATTGACCGCTTAGGTTTTAATGGTTTTCGATAATGTTTATTACTGAATAATAGACGATAAGCGGCTTTGATAGCTCTATATATCAGATAAAAAACACCACCAACAATAATGAGCCACCATAACTGTATTAAAGTAATAGCGACTGTTCTTAATGTCTCCCACCCTTCTTTGAACGCTTCGCCTACTTGCACGCCAAAGCTTGGGCGTTCTGCATCAATAATAAGATCTAGGTTTTGGGTGGTTTCTTTATAGCTACTATCCGGTTGAGTAAATTTCAGATCTATAGTGCTGTATTTGACTTTATCTTCAATGTTCATCTGCTCTAGCTTTGCGTACTCTTGTTGTTGACGTGCTGCATAAGTTGCCATAATACTTTCCACATTACTATTTTGATCCTTAGCATTTTTACTATTGAGACGTTCTTGACTCAGCTCAGCTACCATTTCACTATTTAACTTGCTTGCCAGCTGCTCGCGATAAATATCGAGCGTTACATCCTGCGCTGTGAATTCTTGCTCATTTAAAAAAGCCACTTGCTGCTGCAGCTTTTTTAAAAACTCGCTGACTTTTGCTCTAGGGATACGCACCGTCATATTTGCTTGACGATAGTAGGTAGTCAAAGTGATATTTTGATCGCCTTTAGTAAAGGTGCGACTAGCGCTCTCAACATTGGTAGTATTGCTGAGTGCTACATAACCACCCTGCTGGCGGGTCAAACTCTCAATAGCGCTAGTACTTTTGACCACGTCCTCAACTTTGAAGTCTGCGCGAGCAGTGATTAGCAGCTCTTTACCCGCTATTTGGATATCAGTTGCTTGACTACCCAATGTCTGCTGACTATCCCCTGATAAATTTTCCACACTTAATTTGCTAGATTGACTCTTAGGGTCTGATGATACATCAGCAATGGCTAACGGCTTTGCTTCAGCACCAGCTGCTGCAGTATCTTCGGTAGCATAGTCTGCTACTGACTCTTCAGAGCTACTAGGCTCATACTCAGATTGTTGGCTACAGCCACTCACTAGCAAAATTGATCCTAGTACCGCTACCTTTATCGATATTGGCAAAGTATTGACACTTAAGAAGATACGAGGCTGCCTATCATCGCAAAACAACCTGCTTTTTTTAAGCAACCCATTTTTAGGTTTTGTTGTATTACTATCCATGTGACTTCTACTTTTTTGATATATTAGCTCAATTATAAAGACTCCTAACTAAAAGTATATCGTTTAGACAGAATATCAATATACAAACCTATAAAATTTTTACTTGTTATTCGCAGTTGGCTCTCATACGATAGTAATAACAGTCGATAGTAATGACAGCGCTCTCATTAGAATCACGAGGAACCTCATGCAAGAGATAGAATTGAAGTTTTTGATACCAGAAGCAAGACTAAAAGGCGTAATGCGTCAGACAAGGATCAAGTCCTCAAAAGAGATACCAATGGCGGCGCATTATTATGATACTCCTGATCAACAACTGGCCAATGCGGGTATAGGATTGCGTATCCGTAAAGAAGGCGATAGTTGGGTACAGACGATCAAAGCAGGTGGCGATGGCATTGCAGCGCGCTTGGAGCATAATGCATCATTGGATAACGAGCAGGTACAAGCGATGCTTGATACTGATACACTGATGCCTGACTTAACGCTTTATAAAGACACTTCTATCGAACCTGCATTAGCAGACTTTAAGCTAAAAAAACTAGCAAAAAACCTCACTCGTCAATACGTTACTGACGTGCAACGCACTACTCGGCTTGTAGTAGACGCCAATAGTAAAAGTAATGACAATAGCAGCACTAATAAGATTGAAGTCGCTTATGATTATGGACAAATTATTCATGGTAATGATGAGACTCAGTGCCAACCGATTCAAGAGATAGAGTTTGAATTAGTCTCAGGTGAGCTTGAATTTTTATTTGCCACTGCCAAGACGTGGTGCAAACGCTATAAGCTATGCCTATCGACGATAACCAAAGCTGAGCGTGGAGGCTTACTGGTTAAAGGGGAAGAATACAGTCCAGCTGTCAATACTAACCTTTCCCAGCTAAGTGTCAATAAAGACGATAGCATGCCTACCTTTGTACGTGCTGTGGTACACAACTGCCTACTACAGATATTACCGAATAGCAGTGCTATCGCAGCAGGTAGCCAAGATTATCGGCACGCTTTGCAATTACGTATTGGTATCAGTCGCCTGCGTTTTGTGCTAAGCACTTTTGAGAATTTTTCAGATCAAATAAATCCTGAATGGCTACCTGTATTGAAGCAAACTGCTATCTTACTTAGTGATTATTATTCGATTGCTTTTATGGCAAATGTCATCGAAGTAGAATTACAGCGGCAAGGTGCTCCTCATATAGAATGGCATGCAGAACTCAAAGCGGCAAAAGTCACTCCTATCAACGCCATATGCGCTAATGATTTTCAGCTGACTTTACTTGAGTTGATCGAATTCACTATGAGTAATCCCGATGACGAGCCGCAAAAAGAAAAATTAGCTATCGATAAAGTGGTTAAGATTTTATCTACACAGTGTGGAAGGCTATTTAAGTCTATACAGCAATTAAATGATCTAAATAGTATTGAAGATCATAATAGTAGCAAAATCAGTGTGTTGAGTATGAGTAAAAACAATGATGTCAATAGTGAACTTCATGATGAGCTTACTAAACAAGCTCAGTATAAGCTTTATCATCAACTCAAAAACTTGCGTTATGTCAGTGAGTTTACTGCACCGCTCTATTCTAAAAAGAAGAGTAAGCGTTGGTTAAAACGCTTACTAAAGGCTCAGAAGTCATTAGGGCAGTATCTTGATACTATAAAATACCAGCAGCGTTATGAGCAAAAATCATTAACAGACTACAATGCTTTGTATGGTGCGGGATGGTTTGCAGCGACGCTAAAAAACAACCGTAAAGATTACCAAAAGCAGCTGGCTCGTATCCAAGATTGTGAAGTATTTTGGTAAAAACCACGTTAATGAACTTTTAATCATAGAAAACCCAGTAAAAAAGACAGCCATACTAAAATGGCTGTCTTTTTTACTATTTAAACGATCTTAAATTTTTTGGATGCTAACCGTTCAATCCTAACACCCGCATACGCTCATTGAGAGGCTGGTAGGTCTTCTTACCAGCAGGCTCTAGAATACTGCCAAAAGGCATTTGCGCTATCAAATCCCAATCATCAGCAATCGAAAAAGCGTTGGCAATATCGTCATCAATCAATGGATTATAATGTTGCAAACTGGCACCAACATTCAAGGTGCTCAGCTCAGTCCATAATGCATATTGATGCATCGCTGAAGTCTGCTCCGCCCAAATAGGAAATCTATCCGCATACAGTTCAAACTTATCTTGCATAGCTTTAATGACTGCTTGATCTTCAAAAAACAGCACCGTACCAGCAGCAGCGCGAAAGCTATCCATCTTTTGCTTACTGCTTGAGAAGTCGCCATCACCGACTTCCTCACGTAGCTTGTTTTCAGTAATATCCCATAGCTGTTGATGTTGCTCACCGAATAATACAATTAAGCGCGACGATTGAGAGTTAAAGGCAGAGGGCGTATGTAGCAGTATACGCTCAGCCATATTAACAATGGCTTGTGGCTCTACAGGCAAATCATTACCTAACGCGTAAATCGTACGGCGCTCATCGAACGCTTGTTGTAGGGTTACTAAGCTTGCTTTTGACATTATTATTCCTTATTTATTGTTAAATATTCCATCCTTAGTCAATATCGAATGTCCGATATTAAATATAACTATAGCAAACAGCTTAACTTGTCATCGTTATTGTTAAATTTATTTTATGAATACCCTTGTAACTCTATATGTTAGATTAGATAAATATTTAGCTCGCTATAATACTAACAGGCGTACCTTTTTTCACCTTGCTGAACAATTCAAAAACGTCTTGATTACGCATACGTATACAGCCATGAGAGCGCGGTACACCCATAGGCTCGCTGTCAGGTGTACCATGAATATAAATATAACGCTGATAGGTATCGCAGCCACCTTGGCTATTGCTACCCTTGTTGACACCGTTCTCTAAACCCTTCAACCATATAATACGACTCAATATCCAGTCACGATCTGGATGTTTTGAGCTAAATGCAGCGCTATAAATCTCGCCTGTGGGTATACGACCAACAAATACGGTATTGACCAGCTCACTATCCCCTATTTTTTGAGCGATGACATGCTTACCTAATGGTGTGCAGCCGCTATCTTGCTGACTCCCTATACCGTTTTTGGCAGTAGAGATAGGATACCGACAAATCTCTCTGCCTTCTTTATATAAAACTAGCGTTTGACTAGCAATATTAATTATTAACTGTACGTTTAGTTGTTCGTTATTCATCCTGTTTTTTCCGACTGATATTCATAATTTTAAAAAAAAGCTAGAAATGATTAAAACTTTATAATACTTGGGGATTGTATCAAGGCAGTTGGCACCGTAATATAGGTACATACTTTTGATGCTAGCAGATTATGACGACTATTTCACCGACACGTGTGTCGATGTATGACTTTTTATATCAAGATATCCAGCCAATGGTATCGTTGTTGGCTGACATAGCTCAGCTGTCATTACCACAAACGCGTCTTGCCCTTACCGCCAGTCTACAGGCAATCATCAGCGCCCTACTCGCCTATCAACAAAAGCATCACTCTCAAGCCGTAAGCAAAAAACTATTCGCTCGTGGTGCCGTCAAAGAGCTGCGGCGCTATAACGCTATGAACTTTACGACTGTTGACGCAACTTTTTATCATCGTAATGAAGTGGCAGATTCTATATTCGGTGATACTGCCTGCGTAATGACAGCAAGCCAGCATATTGCCCTACAAATTGATGCCACCACAGCACAAGTAAAAACACTACTCACTTCTTTGTGCGTCATTGTCCTACGTGAGCTTGCTATCTTGACGGAGTACAGTCAGCTCAATAATGATGAAATTGATAATTGGTTTGCCCTGCAACCGCAATTTTTATCCGCAGAGCGTTTTACAGCAAAACACGCTACAGTAGCAATCACTATTGAGAACGATGAACATCGTACTCATGACAGTAAGACGATACTTGAAGATAACACCATAGCTTCTCAAGTGCTTGTGATAGTTCCACCACCTTTTGAC
>JBBSUA010000039.1:0-11249 GCA_038235315.1 Pseudomonadales bacterium
ATGAATCCTGCTTATTCTAATTTATTAATCGGGCTGGCAACGTTAGCTTATGCACTAGGGCAGTTCATAGGTCCATTAGTGACAGTTGCGCTGGCAGGAAAAGAAGATAACTTTAATGCTGGTTTGCTGGCTGCGGGTATTGGCTTGTTAGTTGGGCTTGTATTGCTATTATTGTTTCGTCAGCAACCCCGTTTAGCGACTTAAACCATACTTCGGTTAAACACTTCTCGCAACTCAAAGCTGGTATGTACTTGCGCCACACCTTCAATGCGATTGAGTCTATGCAACAAGAACTCTTCATAATGCGCCATATCACGTACGCGAACTTTAATTAAGTAGTCTTCGGTACGACCAGTGACGATACTACAGCTGATGACTTCATCAAAGCTCTGCACTTTTTGCTCAAACTGATCAAATCGCTCAGCAGTATGACGATCCATACTAATGGCGATGAATATTGCCAATGGATAGCCTAGTTTTTGTGCATCAGTTTGGGTGTGATAACCGATGATAATGCCATTATCTTCTAAGCGTTTGACACGTCGCGCGCAAGGAGTCGCAGACAAATTTACCTGCTCAGCAAGCTCAGTAATGCTCATGCGCGCATCTGTCTGTAACAAGCGTAAGAGATGCTTGTCAATCCCATCAAGCTCTATCGGTGACGGAGTGTTATAACTGTTATTTGGCATATTTTAGTGAATTTAGTGATTTATACTAATTATAGCTAACAATAGAGTGTTTATCACTAAAATAATACATATTTAAAATAAAAAAAGCTGCTTTTCACTTCATTAGGTTTGTTATTATAATGACATAACTAAATGGCATCACTATTTATTATCTCGTATGATAGCTTTTACTCATCTACCACTATCCAAAAATATAAATTTTTACCTCATCTAAGGATTGATCATGTCTGAACAAACCACACGTGCTGCTACCCAATCTGCCGCTGCTAAAGTAACTCCAAAGCATGCCGCTTTTGACTTTCAAAAATACCGTCCATTTGCATTTGCACCCCAATTAACAGATCGCACATGGCCGAGTAAAACCATTGAAAAGTCGCCAATGTGGGCGAGTGTCGATCTGCGTGATGGTAACCAAGCTTTGATTGATCCGATGACTATTGAACAAAAAATGCGTTTTTTTAAGACCTTAGTAGGCGTTGGTTTCAAAGAGATTGAAATTGGCTTTCCATCCGCTGCGCAAGTCGAGTTTGATTTTGCTCGCAAGTTGATCGAAGAGCATCATGTCCCTGAAGATGTGACTTTGCAAGTGTTGGTTCAAGCTCGTGAGCATTTGATTGCGCGTACCTTTGACTCTTTAAAAGGCGCTAAACGTGCCATCGTGCATGTCTATAACTCAACCTGTCGCATCCAACGTGAAAAGGTATACGGCAAAAACAAAGCTGAGATTAAAGAGATTGCTATTAATGGCGCTGAATTATTAGTCAAATACGCCGCCAAATATCCTGAGACTGAATGGGTATTTCAGTATTCACCAGAGAGCTTTAGCCAGACTGAAACCGAATATGCAGTAGAAGTATGTGATGCGGTTTGTGAAGTTTGGAAGCCTGAAACGGGTCAGGAAGTTATTTTGAACTTACCTGCGACTGTTGAGGCCTCTATGCCCAATATCTTTGCCGACCAAGTCGAATATTTTTGCCGCAACCTCGCCAAACGCGAGCATGTGACGGTCAGTCTGCATACTCATAATGACCGTGGCTGTGCGGTGGCTGCCGCAGAGCTTGGCGTGTTGGCGGGTGCTGATCGTATCGAAGGTACATTGTTAGGTAATGGCGAGCGTACGGGTAATATGGATATCATGGTCATGGCGATGAACTTGTTTAGTCAAGGTATCGACCCTGAGCTTGATTTTAGTAACATGAGTGAAATTGTACAGGTCGTGAGCGAATGCAATAACTTACCAGTGCATCCCCGTCATCCGTATGTTGGTGAATTGGTATTTACCGCCTTTAGTGGCTCGCATCAAGATGCCATTAAAAAATCTCTCGATTATAATGAGAAGCATCAAGAGCAAACCGAAAATGTTTGGGATGTGGCTTATCTGCCTATCGATCCGGCGCATATTGGTCGTAGCTATCAAGATGTGGTACGTATTAATAGCCAGTCTGGTAAAGGTGGTGTCGCTTATATCCTTCAGCGCAACTATGGCTTCAACTTGCCACGTTGGATGCAGATTGACTTTAGCGGTGTGGTACAAAAACAAGCTGAAAGCGCTGCTCGTGAATTGCAAAACGATGAAATCCTACAAACCTTTGAAGATACATATTTAAAGCAAGGCGACTTCGATCTACTTGACTACAGTGTGAATAATAAAGGCGGTGAGGTATTCTTCGATGGTCAAGTGCAGATGAATGGTGAGACTATTACTATTAACGGTACTGGTAATGGTCCGTTATCATCATTCATCAATGGTCTCGCACAATATACGGGTAAGTCACTTCATATTATTAATTACGCTGAGCATGCCATTAATCCACAGCACAATAATATAAATGACAATAATATTGACGACGATACCAACAGTGAGAATAAAACCAATGCCAATGCGGCGGCTTACATTCAATTAAATGTTGATGGTGAAGTCTATTCAGGTATTGGTACTTGCAGCAGCACCGTATCAGCCATGTTGAAAGGTGCATTATCTGCTTTTGCTCAAGCCCCAAATACGACGGCTGCATAAGTAGATTCAGTCAAGTAGCTAATAACTGCTTATGACTGTTTAACTATTATGGATGTCTGAGCATGTTTGCTATACGCAACCTAATTATTAGTTAACAGACGTCATGCTTTATTACGAAGCATGGCGTTATTTTTTGCTAAATTAAAATAACTTACATTAACGATTACGAATTGATTGATTTATATGCTAAGCGTCATAAATTGACGTGTTAATATATTGTTTAGGCAGTGATAGCATAATATTACTTGTGTTTTTGATGGCTAGGACTTACGCTGATATGCACTAAACACTCCTATAAAAGAGGGTAGATATGGAACCTGTTTCAATTGCTTCGTTTACATTGGCGTCTATTTTGGCATCATTACCCGTTAATGGGGAGCCTGCCCCTGTCAGTGAATCCATGATTACCACTCATATTAGCCCAGCTATTGCAGGTCAGTGGGAGATAGATCTTGATAGCGGTGTCACCATGACTAAAGAAGCCGCGCTTAAACAATCTATGCTAAATATTAAGCCAACGGAAGTCAGTGTTGAGCCAAACCTAACGACTGCTGGATCAGAGGGTGGGGTAATAGAGCAAAGTGAGCAGCGCATTATTGATGTTGCACCCAGTTCGACGATTACCAGTAACCGTATACCCTCAACAAAAGCTGGACAGTGTCGAGAACTTTATAACTTTGGCGCAGATAATGAGATGTGGGCAGTAAGTGGTAAAGAATGGACTTATGGTCGTTACTTAGTGACTCACCGAGAAGAGGGCTTACCTATTATCGCTATCAAGACTATTTATGATAACAATGAACCGGATTGTTCAGGTAATCAGATAGATCAGTCCGATGAGGCGATGATTGCGTTTCTAAATCATGATGGCAATCAAATGCAGTGGTGTGCAGACCCTGAGGGTACTCAATGCTTTATGAATTTTAATAGAGTATTGCCTTAATATCTGATGTTTTAAATATAGGTTAATGCATATCAATAAAAAACCGCTATCCATCTAGGTAGCGGTTTTTTATTAATTCACAATCATAGCAACATGAACTAAGATGCTTTTTTATCTTCTTTTGGCTTCAATAGTTCTTTTTCAAGGTAATGAATATTCTGCGCTTCATTAGCGAAGCTTTCATCAGCTAAAATAACATCACGATGCAATGGAATATTGGTATTGATACCTTCAATAATCAGCTCATCAAGCGCATGCAAAGTCTTTGCAATGGCTTGTTGGCGTGTCTGCCCGTGACAAATTAGCTTACCAATTAATGAGTCATAATAGCTAGGTATCTCATAGCCGGGATACAGATGCGAATCGAAACGTACTCCAGCGCCACTCGGTGCAAACAATTGAGTGACGGTACCCGGTGAGGGTCTAAAAGTCGTTGCGTCTTCAGCATTAATACGGCATTCGATAGCATGACCTTGAACTTCAATCTCGTTTTGACGATAGGATAGTCCGTAACCTGCGGCAATTTTGAGTTGCTCAACGACAACGTCAATACCGGTAATCATCTCTGTTACAGGATGCTCGACTTGAACCCTAGTATTCATCTCAATGAAGAAGAATTCATTGTTTTCAAACAAAAATTCAAAAGTACCAGCACCGCGATACTTGACCAGCTCACAAGCCTTGACGCACGCATCTAATATAGGCTGACGCACATCATCAGGGATGTCAGGAGCAGGCGCTTCTTCTAATACTTTTTGATGGCGACGCTGGAGTGAGCAGTCACGGTCATAGAGATGAATGGCATTACCATTACCATCACCGAGCACTTGAACCTCGACGTGACGTGGATTTTGCAGATAACGCTCCATATATACGGTGTCATCACCGAACCACAGCTCAGCTTCTTGTTTAGCCGCTTGAACTTGGCCGACGACCTCTTCAAAACGCTCAACGACGCGCATACCGCGACCACCGCCACCAGAGGCGGCTTTAATCAATAACGGAAAGCCGATATTGCGTGCTTGCTCTTCCGCATTGTGTATGGTGACTGCACCCACTGAGCCAGGTACTGTTGGTACACCCGCTTTTTTCATCGCATTAATGGCGGAGACTTTATTGCCCATCAGACGAATATGATCGGCATTAGGACCTACAAAAGTTAACCCAGCTTCTTCAACACGCTCAGCGAATTCAGCATTTTCAGCCAAAAATCCATAACCTGGATGGATAGCATCAGCACCAGATATTTCAGCAGCGGTTAAGATAGTACTAATATTTAGATAGCTTTGATTAGCATTGGGCTTACCGATACAGATCGCTTCATCAACAAAGCGCAGGTGCATGAGGTTTTCATCAGCAGTGGAGTAGACACCTACCGTTTCGATACCAAGCGCTTTACAGGCGCGAACAATACGTAAGGCAATCTCACCTCGATTGGCGATGAGCAGTTTTTTTATCATGGGGTCATCCTTGTCAAAGCGGCGTTGATTGATGCGTTATAGTCACTCATCATGTCGCGTGGTTTTGTACCGCACAACTTAACGTAGTAATCACTATAACTATATTTCAATCATGAATGTACAGTAAGGCAGGCAGCTATCATTAAGCTTTAAGCACTAGGCTTTATAGCGTATGACTGGCTGTCCGAATTGTACAACCTCAGAGTTAGCCACTAAGATTTCGTCGACGATACCACTTTGAGTGGCCTCTAATGGATTCATAATTTTCATAGCTTCAATGATACCGACAGTGTCACCAGCTTTTACTTGCTGACCCACTTTAACGAATGGGGGATCATTAGGACTAGGAGCAGAGTAAAAAACACCAACCATCGGTGACGTCTCTACACTACCTGCTTTTACATTGGCTTTTGGCGCAGCAGCAGCTGGGACACCAGCGAGAGTAGGAGCGGCCATCATTGTTGGAACAGGAGCATCATAATGTCGAGTCAAGCTAATATGCTCATCGTCCGAACTAACCTCTAAATTGACCAGTTCGTTTTCTTCCATGAGGGCGATTAGGGTGCGTATTTTTTCAATATCCATAATTTTTATGATGCCTTCTACTAAAATTTAAGGAGGAATAAAATTTGAGAAACAAATAGTGTAACAAAATATTGTTTTGTTAATTGCTAATGATACCTATATTAAGCGCAATGAGCAATCAATGTACAGTTGTTAACTGGAAATTTTACATATTATTGACTTCAAATTATCTCTCAGTAATAAACATTCTGCTATTTATCATAGTCTATGTAGACAAGTAGCGCTAGTATTGATTACTGAGGACTAGGATAGCGCAACATTAAAGCATCTAAGTATGTTTATGCTAACCCCACTGTGCCTGTAACCGTCTTTGTTGATAGCGTAAACGTATGGTTAACAAAATAGAAGATAAAAACAAACCAGTAATCAATGCCATCCAAAAACCTTGGGCGCCCGTATCAGTATAGCGCACTAAATAAATGCCTAATGGCAAGGCCACTATCCAATAACAAAATAGCGTCACCCACATTGGAATAGTGGTGTCCTGCATACCCCGCAAGATACCCGCAATGTTGACCTGCCATCCATCAAATAGTTGGTAGGCAAGGGCAAAGATTAATAGATGCATGGCTTGAGCGCGTACTTCCAAATTGTCCGTAAAGGCTGCTGCTAGCTGTGGTCTGAATAGCCAAATACCCAACATACAGGCGATGGCAATTAATATTGTCCAAATAAGTCCAGTGGTTTGCACATGACGTAACGCTAAAAGGTTTTTTTCACCAAAACGGTTAGATACCATAATAGTGAGCGCCATGGCTACTGATATGGGTATCATAAACAACTGTCCTGTGACTGACAGTGCGACTTGATGCGATGCCGTTGCTATCTCACCCAAAGGACTAATAATGATCGCGCCTAAGCTAAAAAGACTGGCCTCAAAAAAGATAGAGATGCCAATAGGTATCCCAAGCTTGAGCAGCTTATTAATTTGTACGCGATTGGGTTTAGTAAAACCATAAAAAAAGCGCGTACTGGCAAATTGCTGACGTTTAGTGAAGGCTGTATAGCCTGCTAACAGTAACACGGTTATCCAAAGTACTATCGCCGTTGCAACGCCACAACCTGCACCACCCATCTCAGGCATCCCATATAATCCATGAATAAAAATATAATTCAGTGGAATGTCTGCTAGTAGCCCAATAATACTGATAACCGTTACTGGCTCAGGACGACCAAGCGCTTCGCAATAGCTACGGAGCACCGCATAGACCGCCATAGCAGGGAAACCAAAGGAAACGCCGTGAAGATATTGAGTGGCAATAGGTTGGATATTTTCTGGAACGCCCATAATTCCAAGCGCATTGGGCATTAAATTCACAATGATAAAGCCAACGATACCGATAACCGCTGCCGTCCATAAAGATTGCTGAGTTATATGTGGTATTTGGTCGTGCTTATTTTGACCTAGTGCCTCGCCAATCAGTGGTGTCGTCGCAATTAATATGCCCGTTGCTAACAAGAACAGCGGCAACCAAATGCCGGAACCAATCGCCACCGCTGCCAAGTCAAGCGCGGATACTTGTCCTGCCATAATGGCATCGACCACACCAAGCGCAGCTTGGCAAAACTGGGTAATCAGGATAGGGAGCGCTAGCACGCCTAAACGTAAGCTATAGCTTTTAAAATCAGTAAAAGATATCGGCAAAGCCATGATGAGCAACTTTTCGTTATTTATGGTGGTTATAGGAGATAGATAGGTAATGTCGACAATATAATATTAAATAAGAATAAATAGCAGAATAGATTTATTAAAACAGTTTTTTAAACAGACACCAAAACAAAAATAACCCGCCAATTCAGGGTACGAATTGACAGGTCAGAAGTTAGTGTTTGAGTTAGGCATGATGGTAAAGAAGCAGGGCGATGATGTCAACGTTTTCGCAATACTAAATAAAGCTTAGTTGTCTGGAAATAACTCCAGCGTTTCGGCCATATCTATAATTGCAAGCCAGTGTTTGGGTTCGAGTGGAATAACCGTTAATTGCTGACAGCCTTTTCTGAGTAATAATGAGTCCTCAAGCATCGGCAGAAATTTAAGCTCAGATAATGGCAGCGTATCGCTAAACGCTTGCTCAAAAGTGACGTCAACCATATACCAACGTGGCGCATCCTCAGTAGCTATAGGGTCATAATGCCTGTGCTCAGGATGAAACTGGCTAGGATCAGGATAACCTGCACGACTGATCGTCATAATGCCTGCGACTCCTGAGGGCTTTGCGCTTGAATGATAAAAAATCACCTCATCTCCTACTCTCATATCATCGCGCATAAAATTACGAGCGCGATAGTTGCGCACACCATCCCAAGCATCTGTTCCCAAACGTTGTAAATCATCGATACCAAAGAATTTTGGGTTGGACTTCATTAGCCAGTAAGCCATAGGGTATATCCTTTTAATTATTATCAGATCCTCATAATTACGTAGGGTTTGATAGAGTGCAGATATTTTGCCTGCAAGCCGCCAAGGTTAACAGGGGTGTTTGTTACTGGTTTTGTTATTGATGTGCTTTTATTTGAGAGCTATAGCCGTTATCCTAGCGATACTTTTTGCTACTTATAGCATCATCCATTAATAAGTAAATTTATTTATGTCCCAATTTGAAACTGACAAGCTTGCACGCGACCCTAATATATTGGATGTCCCTGAAATAAATAATATAGATGTCATCAGTATTCCGCTTGCGCTTTATATTCATATTCCGTGGTGCGTAAAAAAATGCCCTTACTGCGATTTTAACTCGCATGAGTTAGATACGGACATGCCCGATCTGATGTATGACAAATATGTAGATGCGCTGTTATTAGATGCACAAATGCAGCGGTCGCTAACCCAAGGGCGCGAGATCAGCTCGATATTCATTGGTGGTGGTACGCCTTCGTTGTTGCCCATTGCACAGTACCAACGTTTATTCGAAGGCTTACGCACGTATTTTAATTTTGCTCATAATATCGAAGTGACTATGGAGGCCAATCCCGGCACGCTTGAGCATGCGCCATTTGCTGAGTATCTACAGGTAGGCATCAATCGTTTATCAATAGGGGTACAGAGCTTCGCTGCTGATAAACTTGAGACGCTAGGTCGTATTCATGATCCTAAGCAAGCGGTAAGTGCTATTAAGGCGGCGCGTGAAGCGGGATTTACGCGGGTTAATGTAGATCTGATGCATGGCTTACCACAACAAACCCTCGTCGAGGCGCTCCACGATATACAACTGGCACATGACACTGGTGCGACGCATATCTCGTGGTATCAGCTGACCATTGAGCCTAATACGGTGTTTTATCGCAGCCAGCCACTATTGCCAGATGAGGATCGCTTAGCAGATATTGAGCAGGCAGGGCAAGCGTTACTACAAAGCTTGGGCTACGATAATTATGAAGTATCCGCATGGGCGGGCAGGTTAGACGCGCCATGTCGACACAATGTCAATTACTGGCAATTTGGGGATTATTTGGCGATTGGCGCAGGCGCACATGGTAAGGTCACTATTGATAGCGAAACAGGTGATGATAGCTCATTGAATCAACCAGTAAATGATAAATCATTGGCAAAGTCAGGCATTTATCGCTTTAGCAAATCACGTCTACCTAAAGATTATATGACTTATAATGATGCGCCTAAGGATAATGTCACTGATAAAAATTTTCCAAAAATGGTAGGTTGGCAGGCTATTGCCAGTGATGAGTTGGTGAGTGAGTTTATGCTCAATGTGCTACGTCTGCACGACGGTGTGGCATGGGATTTATTTGAGTCACGAACGGGACTCAGTTATGACAGCCTTGCTGTACAAATAAGTAAGTTGGTCAGCCAAGGTTTACTGGTAGACAGTCGAGACAGGCTAAAACCAACTGTGTTGGGCCAGCGCTATTTAAATCAGATATTACGTGAGTTTTTATAACAAGGTAATGTGATTGTTATGAACAATACTATAAACCAAACATTGATAAGTGATTCTCCATAAAAAAAGGCCTACCATCAGGTAAGCCTTTTCAACTTCAAATCTAATTAGAACTTAGATTTTTTGTTGTACATCTTGTGCAGTACCAGTGACGGCATCACCAGCGCTTGATACGTCTTGGCCTAAACCTTTAAAAGTATTACAACCAGTTAGTACAAACATAGCAGCTAAAGATGCGATAATTAATTTTTTCATAATAGTGTCCTCAAGAATAGTTGGATTTTTAAAACATAGACAGTAACGTTAAACCTTTAGTTTATAAATCATTAGTTGTCTGTTAGATCATATAACACATTCAAGATATCAAATAAGCGCAAGTAAAATGCCGTTTCAATATCTGTATATTATGTCAGTGTTCTTGCTAGTCATAATAGTGAAAGTTAAAATCTGTGCACAGTATCAAAGTGTAATTATTGATAATAAACTGTAACTTTTGATTACTAATCGCCTAAATAGACAGTTATTGCGATTAGACGTTAAGTATGGCTAAACTATCCCGAATAATATTAGAAATACAAAAAAATTATCCTTTTTATCTCTTAATCATTGATGGAATTATCATGACTATTCATATTGTATTGGTGTCACCAAAAATGCCTAGCAACACGGGTAATATTATTCGTTTGTGTGCCAATAGTGGCGCACAGCTGCATTTAGTACACCCATTAGGGTTCGAGCTTGACGATAAAAAGTTGCGGCGTGCAGGGTTGGATTATCACGAATATGCACACATGCAAGTGCATAAAGATTGGGCAACAGCAAAGCAGGCATTGATTACAGCAAACTGCCAGACAATTAGCGCCCTAACGACTAAGCTTAGTAAACCATTTTATGATTATGATTTTGCAGTTCAAACAGATAATGAATCAGCAATCGATCAGCAGATGACATCTAATATAGCGCTGGTATTTGGCTCAGAAACTGCGGGTCTAGCGGATGATATACGCAATGATATTGGTACAGAAAACTGGCTTAGACTCCCAATGCTACCTGATTCGCGCAGTCTAAACTTATCAAATAGCGTGGCGATATGTCTGTATGAAGTGTGGCGACAGCAGGGCTTTGGTGGTGATAAGGGTCAGAGTATCGGTTATGAGACGCTAACAGTCTACGATGCTAAATAACATCAAATCCAAAAACACGATTAGCGGTATCAAACTTTCTCAGTCTACAAACCGTAGTACTTGCACTTGTTTGCCTTGCTACTCTAATTTTTGAGATTAATATAACTATAATTAAATGACCTTTTTTGCTATCAATGACTATAAACAATTCGGCGGCTTTGGTAGTCCTGCAAGACGATTGACATGGCGTGCCACCAACCCAGTATTGAATAATTGTTGTAGGTGCTGGTTGCTAATATCAAGATCAGGCAAAGTCTGCTGTAACCATTTGATAAGGGGTCGGGTAGCAGGGGAGTGATTAAACTTATCAAAAAAGGCACGCACTTGCTGCAAGATTGCTAGATGCTCAGTATTTAAGTCAATCGCTAACGTATCTGCAAGTTGTTGGGCGATATCAGGTGTCCAAATACTATGGTCACACAAGTGTCCGTCTTGATCTAAAAACAGGTTTGTTATCGTCATAAGGCAATCG
>JBBSUA010000040.1:0-10991 GCA_038235315.1 Pseudomonadales bacterium
CAAAGTGTGAGGCGAACACATACGGTAGCCCTAAATGAGCGGCTAAAGTTGCGCCAAACGTTGAGGAGCCTAATATCCAAATGGGTACATTTGATTTGGCACCAGGGAACGCCTGCACTGGACTGTTGTCCGTACCGTCACCTAATAGATATAGCAGCTCTTGTACATCTTGTGGAAAGCGCTCAGCGTCCTGCATCTGCCGACGTAATGCTTGAAACGTTGCCCCATCAGTACCAGGCGCGCGACCCAAACCCAAATCAATACGATCACCGTACAGGGCTTTTAGGGTACCGAACTGTTCAGCGACCACTAATGGCGCATGATTGGGCAGCATAATACCCCCTGAGCCGATACGAATATGCTCGGTTTGGCTACCAATATGGGATAGCAATACCGAAGTTGCCGCACTGGCAATACCGGGCATATTGTGATGTTCTGCCATCCAATAACGGTTTAATCCGAATTTTTCTGCTTGTTGGGCAATCTCAACGGTTTGAGCGATACCATCAGCGATGGTCTTACCAGTAGGTACAGGGGCTAAGTCTAAGAAAGATAAAGGAATTGTATTATTCATAAGTCACCTATTTTTATACACTTAAAAGCACTCAGATATCTATAATTGCGGTCTTTTATATACCGCTTATAATAAGCTTTGAGTGCTTGACCTTTAATATAATGGGGTAGTTATCGTAGATATAAAGACTAATGTTAAGGGTGATAACAAATCTTAATAAGGGGACAAGAGCGTGTAAACAGGCATAAAAAAACGGTATTGCTATCAATAAATAGCGATACCGTAAGTGTAAGAGTTAGATAATAGTTAAAAATGATTACTCAAATATAGTGCTACTCGCTAAACTGCTTCTGACACAGCTCCATAAACGCACGACCATACTGACGAATTTCTGCATCATCACGTACCGCCATCCAACTGGTAAACCGACCAAAGTGGTCGACTGGAATAGCGGTTAGATTATGATAATGGCTAGGCTCAAATGCCATCTCGGCAATAATGCCAATACCCAAACCTAGCCCTACATAGGTGCTAATCACATCAGCATCGAGTGCTGCTAGTACGATATCAGGCTCAAGTCCTGCGGCTTCAAAAGCTCTATCAATTGCACTACGTCCAGTAAAGCCACCGTGATACGTAACAATGGGATAGCTGGCAAGGGTTGGTAAATCAATGGATTCTTCACCAGCAAGTTCATGATCGCTTGGCACGATGACGCGATGCGTCCAGTCGTAGTAGCGATAGCAGCGCAGATAATTATTATGCAACAGTGATTCAGTAGCGATACCGATATCTGCTTGTCCACGAATCACCATCTGCGCGATGGTTTCAGGGTCAGCTTGCTGGAGAATCAAATTGACTTTTGGAAAGCGTTCTTTAAATTCTTTCACCACTTGTGGCAATACATAACGTGCTTGAGTATGAGTCGTTGCAATCGTTAACGTACCGATATTTGGGTTATTGTAATCGAGACTTAAATTCTCAATGGTGCGAATCTCTGCAAAGATAGATTCAATATGCGGCATTAGAGCCGTCCCCATCGTCGTCAATCCCGTTAATCGTTTACCTTGACGTACAAAAACTTCAGTCTTTAGCTGATTTTCAAGCGCTGCAATATGCTTAGACAAGCTTGACTGGCTGGTATGCAATACCGTTGCCGCTTGGCTCAAGTTGTAGCCATTGACTACGGTATGCCATACCGTCTCTAACTGTTTAAGCTGAATCTGTAGATGACGCTGATTGACGACCACATCGATTGCCATAACTCAATCCTTAAATAAAAACACTTGAAGTGTAGCAAGCGGCTAGTGTAAAACAAAGCTATTATTCTTGTATATAATAAATAGTAATCTGTTTATATTATTTTGGAATATAAGATCTGCTTATAGGACACATAAAAGCTATAGATAATAAAAAAGCAGTCATTATAAGAAATGACTGCTTTTATAATTAAAACGGTAAATGCTAATACTCAGCAAGTACTCAGTTAATCACGATAATGATTAATCAAAGCGATCAGCGTTCATAACTTTGCTCCAAGCGTTCACAAAATCATGGACGAATTTTTCTAAATTATCATCTTGTGCGTATAGCTCGCTATAAGCGCGCAAGATAGAGTTGGAGCCAAAGACTAAATCGACACGGCTGGCTTGCCATTTGACATTGCCAGTAGCACGTTCGCGTACTTCGTACAATGATGGCGCATCGTTATCGTCTGTTTTAACAGGATGCCAAGTGTAGGCCATATCCGTCACATTCACAAAGAAGTCATTGCTTAGCGTACCCGCACGATCTGTGAAGACACCAGTTTTACTATGGTTGTAATTGGTATCAAGAACGCGCATACCACCGATTAACACAACCATTTCAGGTGCCGTCAAGCCCATCAGTTGGGTTCGATCAAGCAGCATCTCTTCAGGTGAAACCATGTGGCTACCTTTGAGATAGTTACGATAACCATCATGCAACGGCTCAAGATCAGAGAAACTCTCCGCTTCAGTCATCTCATCAGTGGCATCACCGCGACCTGCATTAAAAGGTACGTTAATCTCAATACCCGCATTGGCAGCGGCTTGCTCAATAGCGGCGTTACCAGCCAAAACAATCAAATCTGCTATGCTGATATCTTTACCAAAATCGTTTTGAATAGCGGTCAGCGCTTCAAGCACACGGTTTAACTGCTCAGGCTCATTACCTAACCAGTCTTTTTGTGGGGCGAGACGAATACGAGCACCATTAGCACCACCACGATAGTCTGAACCACGGTAAGTACGCGCGCTATCCCAAGCCGTAATAATAAGTTCACGATGATCAACATCACTAGCTAAAATCTGTGCTTTTAGCGTTGCGATATCATCAGCCGTCAAATCAGCATTGCCTTGTGGAATAGGGTCTTGCCACGTGAAATCTTGTGCTGGTACATCAGCGCCCAAGTAACGTGATTTTGGCCCTAGATCACGATGGGTTAATTTAAACCACGCTTTGGCAAAGACTTCGTCAAAGTATTCTGGATTTTTATGAAAATTCTCAGAAATCTTGCGATAAGCAGGATCTTTAATCATCGCCATATCAGCGTCGGTCATAATTGGATTGCGACGGACACTGGGGTCATGCGCATCCAAAGGACGATCTTCCTCACGAATATCAGTAGGTTCCCACTGCCACGCGCCAGCTGGACTTTTGGTTAATGCCCATTCGTGACCTAATAATATCTCAAAATATTCATAATCCCATTGCGTGGGATGGGTCGTCCATGCGCCTTCAATACCACTTGATACGGTGTCGCCTGCATTACCAGTGCCTTGAGGGTTGTGCCAGCCCAGACCTTGCTGTCCAATATCAGCAGCTTCAGGTTCGTCCTCTAGCAGCGATGAATCGCCATTGCCATGACACTTACCAACGGTATGTCCACCTGCGGTCAATGCGACGGTCTCTTCATCATTCATTGACATACGCCCAAAGGTCGTACGAATATCTTGCGCTGTTTTTATGGGATCTGGGTTGCCGTCGACGCCTTCAGGATTAACATAAATCAAACCCATTTGTACAGCGCCTAGTGGGTTTTCGAGTGATGTGCGTTCATTATCATCATCATAGCGGTTTTTAGTAGCGGCAAGCCATTCGCGCTCAGAACCCCAATAGATATCTTTTTCGGGATGCCAAATGTCAGCACGACCGCCTGCGAACCCTAAGGTTTTAAAGCCCATCGATTCATATGCCATATTGCCAGCTAAAATCATCAAATCAGCCCAAGACAGTTTATTACCGTATTTTTTCTTGATTGGCCATAATAGGCGGCGTCCTTTATCCAAGTTGACGTTATCCGGCCAACTATTGAGTGGTGCAAAGCGTTGGTTACCAGTGTTAGAGCCACCACGACCATCAGCACGACGATAAGTACCTGCTGAGTGCCACGCCAACCGAATCATAAGTCCACCGTAATGACCCCAATCTGCTGGCCACCAGTCTTGCGAATCAGTCATTAGATCTTTTAAGTCTTGTTTTACTGCTTCTAGATCTAGTTGTTTAAAGGCAGCAGCATAGTCAAAGTCAGCATCCATTGGATTCGTTTTTTGATCCTGTTGATGCAAAATATCTAAATTTAGAGCGTTTGGCCACCAGTCTGTTGCTGCAGAAGCCTGAGTGGTATGTGATTGGTGCATAACTGGACAGCCGCCCATGCTTGGGCGCTGCGCTGCGTGCGACTGATCGGCATTTTCACTATGAATAGTGGGTCCTTCACCATCACCTTGATTATAAGTGGTATTGCTACCTTGATCCTTGCGCGTGTTATCGCTAGAGGTTGAATTGGTCATCAGCTTGCTCCTTGGGTGCAGTAAGAAAATATCAGTTAAATAAGTGGTCAGTACTATTTATAGCATTAACTATTGTTTATATATACAGCATATATGCTTATTGTTAATTGATAAAACCAATATATAGAAATGATAGGTTTTAAATTATCAATCAATATATAATAATTGTTTTATTTTATTTATATAAAAGCTGTAGTAGGTCTCAATAAGATAGTTATCACTATCCATTATTTTTTAATACATCTAAAGACCTCATCTGCTAAACAATCATTTATAACGACCTATCGATCACAATTTAACACTAATGCAAGCTAATGCTACACAGACTTACCTTAGTGATAGATAATTTTTATTATTGAAAATAATAAATCAGTTAATGCAAAAATATCAGTAGAATGTCTAGTCAAGTTAGAGGTTCTCAAGTACCATAATCCAATTTTTCAATAACTACTGTTTTTTGTGTGCAGAGCTAGGCCATTTTTTATCCCAGTGATATCGATACCATTAAATCAAAAAATCAAATGGTAAATATTTTGGATAAAAAATAGTGCGCTGTTATGTTTTTGGTCATTCGTCTTTGGTGAGTTGTTATGTCTGCAGTCCAACCAGTACCACCCAGTCCTCCAGTTGCCAAAAAGTCATGGGGCGATGCGGCCAAAGCCTATCTTGATCGGCGCGCTATTATTATGCTGTTTTTGGGATTTGTCGCGGGCATTCCCATCTTGCTCATTTTTTCAAGTTTGTCATTATGGCTACGCGAGGCAGGTATTGATCGTGGTGTCGTGACCATGTTTAGTTGGGCGGCGCTTGGCTACTCATTTAAGTTCATTTGGGCACCTTTGGTTGATGCGGTGCCGTTACCGATATTGACCCGATTATTGGGTCGTCGGCGCGGTTGGATATTAGTTTCCCAGTTGATGATTATCTTAGCGATTTGTATTATGGCCAGCGTTAACCCAATTAATGAAAGCAGTCTGGTGTATATGGCTGTTGGGGCAGTGCTGTTAGGGTTCTCATCTGCCACTCAAGATCTTGTTATTGATGCATACCGAATTGAGCTTGCGCCGCCCAGCCTTCAGTCGGTATTGTCTGCGATGTATACGGCAGGCTATCGCTTAGGCATGATTGTTGCTGGTGCTGGCGCGCTATATTTGGCAGATTATTTTGGCTCAACCGAGGCGTTATATAGCTATGAGGCGTGGCGCAATACTTATTGGGTCATGGCAGGGGTGATGGGCGTCGGTGTGGTGACGACGCTAGTTATTCATGAGCCTACTAGCAACCAAGTGCGCGTTGAGCGCAAAACTTCTGACTATACACGATTAGTGTTGGTATTCGCTTTGTCAGTTGTCGGCTTCGTATTGGTCTTTGCAAATATCGGACAGCTATTACCAGAGACCGAAAGCGCGGTATTAAGCTTTTTGATCGAGATAGTGCATCTCGCTTTGAGTTTAGTGACGGCTATAATTATTGGTTATGGTTTAGTAAAAGTAGGGTTGGTACAAAAACAAGTGGCCATGGCAACATGGGTTGAACCGATCGCTGACTTCTTTCGCCGTTATGGCAAAAAAGCGTTACTGTTACTGGCACTGATTGGTCTATATCGCATCTCTGATATCGTCGCTGGGGTTATCTCTAACGTTTTTTATCTGGATATGGGTTTCACTAAGATTGAAATTGCTAATGCTGTCAAGCTAGTCGGCGTCATTATGGTGATTGCTGGCGGATTCTTAGGTGGTCTCATGGCGCAAAAGTTGCGTATGATGCAAGCGATGATGGTTGGGGCGATATTAGCTTGTGCGACTAACTTATTGTTTGTATTGCTGACCTATCATCCGGGCAGTTTGCCATACATGTATCTGGCAGTGATATTTGATAATTTAGCAGCAGGGCTTGCCAGTGCCGTGTTCATTGCCTTTTTATCTGCATTGACTTCTATTCGCTTTACCGCCGTACAGTATGCAATATTTTCATCATTGATGACCTTACTGCCTAAAGTCTTGGGTGGTTATTCGGGTACTATCGTCGATAATACAAGCTATCCGTTTTTCTTTATCTTTACTTTTGCGATTGGTATTCCAATTTTAGTGCTGATTTACTTAGTCGATAAGCATATTGTGATCGGCGATAATGATGATATCTATGAGGATAGCAGCGAAGATAATGATGACAATAATAAAGGCGGTGGCAATAAAGGGCTTGAGTTAACCAAAGCCAACCCTAATCTAACGAACACCAATGAACCACCACGTGCAACAGAGTAGTTTATTGAATTGATTAAAGCATCACCATATAACCATGAAGAGTAGCCCATGACCGCGCCTACCATTCGACAAATCAAGCAGCAAAGTCAACAATTGGCAAAGGCTGCTTGCCATCGAGAGATACCAACGTTTTGGATAACAGACTGGTTATTATATGTGCTCGATAAGCCTGCGATATCCCTGATTATGGACGATAGTTATCGATTGTCAGAGGTAGAGTTTGAGCAGTTCAATACTGGCGTGAGTAAGATGCAACAAGGCACACCATTGGCTTATTTGACGGGGCAGCAAGAGTTTTGGTCGCTCAATTTCAAGGTTAATAAGCATACGCTGATACCGAGACCCGATACGGAAGTATTGGTTGAACAGGTACTGCATTGGATAAAGACGAAGGACAAGCTTGACGCTCCTACTGCTCAGCTCAATGACAATACGAATAAACGTCTGCTTGATTTGGGTACAGGATCAGGTTGTATTGCCATCAGTTTAGCGTATGAGTTAATGCAAAACAGTTCTGATAAGTGTAATCAAAACAGCTGGCAAGTCGTCGCCATTGATATCTCAGATGAAGCACTGAAAGTGGCAGAGCATAACGCGACGATTAATCATATTAAAAATATCGAGTTTATAAAAAGTAGCTGGTATAGCGAATTACCTACTGATTCTGCGCAGATGTTCGATGTCATTGTCTCCAACCCACCTTATATTGATGAGGCGGATGAGCATTTAGCGGGTTTAAAAGCAGAACCTATAAGTGCTTTAAGTGCAGCCGATTGCGGATTAGCTGATATTAAATACATTATTAAGCATGCACCACAGTATTTGCTCACTGGTGGATTACTGGCTATTGAGCATGGCTTTGATCAAGGGCGTGCTGTTCGTCAATTAATGTCAGCACATGGCTTTACCGCGGTAAATACGATTCAGGACTTTGGCGGTAACGATAGAATCACGCTTGCTCAACTTTCTTAATCATCGGCTTTGGTAATGAATATGACGCAGTTAACAGACAGTCAATTATTAACAGATGCTGAGCTATTACTTTATGCTCGGCAAGTATTGCTTGATGGTTGGGATATCGATGCCCAATTGCGCCTAAAATCTTCTCGTGTAGTCATGATTGGCGCGGGAGGTCTCGGTTGTCCTGCTTCTGAAACTTTAGTACGCGCGGGTTTGGGTCGCGTTCATTTGATAGATGATGATGTTATTGAAGCCAGTAACTTGCAGCGGCAATCGCTATTTTTACCTGACGATATTGGTAGGTCAAAAGCCCTAACCGCTGCGCAGATGCTCAACCAGATTAATCCTTTAATAGTCGCTAGTGGTGCAGTGGCTCGCCTCAGTGAAGACAATGCTTATGACTTACTCGATATAAAGTCCGGTACGCCTGATCTGTTATTAGACTGCACCGATAATTTTGCGACTCGCGATATCATCAATCGTATTAGTGTGCGCTATCAAATTCCGTTACTATCCGCATCAGCAATAGCAATGGAAGGTCAGTTGGCACTATTTGAGCCACAGTTGAACACGGGCTGTTATCATTGTGTGTTCGGTGCACTGGGTTCCGATCAAGAACTCGATGAGCGTACTTGTGCCAACTCAGGTGTGCTCGCTAGCACCACTGCTATTATGGGCAACTTACAGGCCAATGCAGCGTTGCAGTACTTAGGCTTAACCAAAAATCCACTGACAGGTAAGCTGTTATTGTGGGACGGTAGCCGCATGCAGCAGCGACTGATGGGCTATCGTCAAGACAAGCAATGTCCCATCTGCGCTATAGTCAGTCTTAAATAAGATACAAATACTTTAAGCGTGCTATTGGGATAAATTTTGCGTAGCCTCTGTCAGCGTAGACACAGTAAGCAAGGAAAATTTATCCCAACAGCACTGTACTAGTTTTAAAGTGAATCGACTATATTTAATTTTTTACTTCCTATTTTCTTCCTCATTTCTTATTCCTTAATAACAGTTGTCTCTTATGAAAATTCATCGCCCTCATTTATTAAAGCACACCTTTAACGTGGTAAATCGTGTCCGGCAAACGGCAAGTATTGCAGGACTGTCCGCATTACGGGTGGCTAAAGGCGAGAAGCCAGATGCTAAGCTGCTAAAAGAAACTTTTGAGCAGCTCGGCACCACTTATATTAAGATTGGTCAGTTTGTCGCTAGTACACCTTCATTATTTCCTCGCGAATACGTTGAGGCTTTTCAAGGTTGCTTAGATCAGACCACGCCTTTGTCTTTTGATTATATTGAGCAGGTATTAAAAGCTGAGCTAGCGATCAATGGACAAACGCTAGAAGATAAGTTTGCGCATATTGACAAAGAACCGTTGGCGTCAGCCTCTATTGCGCAAGTTCATGCTGCACTTCTGCATAATGGCGATGAAGTGGTGTTGAAAGTGCAAAAACCTAACGTAGAGACTATTATGCAGACCGATCTAGGTGTATTGCATATGGCAACGAAGGTGCTTGAGATAATGATGCCCTCTATGAAGTTCGCTAGTATTGCACCGATTATCGATGAGATTCGTCTGCGTATGCTCGCTGAGACGGACTTCATCGCTGAAGCGCAAAACATTCGTGATTTTCAACAGTTCTTAGCGGTATCTGGTAATACTCGGGTAGTCGCACCAAAGGTCTATGATGAGCTGACCAGTAAGCGCGTATTGACTATGAGTCGCCTGCGCGGTGTGTCGATGGTTGATGAGACCGCGATGCGCCAGTACTGTGATGACCCAGCACAGGTGATGGCTGATACCTTGAACACTTGGTTTGCTAGTCTGATGCTGTGCAATAGCTTTCATGCGGATTTGCATGCGGGTAATCTAATGCTATTGACCGATGGTCGTATTGGCTTTTTAGATTTTGGTATTGTCGGTAAATTAAAAGCCGAGAGCTGGCGTGCTTGTATGGGTATGATGCAGGCGTTGCAAGATAATAATTATCAAGCGATGGCGCAGCATATGATCGATATGGAAATGACGCATGACCGTCATCAAGTTGATGTTGCATCGCTAGCCGAGGATTTGCAGCGGATGATGCAGTCTATTATGGCAGAAGATATGGTGTTCACTAGCGGTGTACCATTTAATACTAAAGAGCAGGCCGATGAGCTGAATAAAATGATGCTCGAGATCGTGGACATCGGCAAGCGTCATGGGGTACATTTCCCGCGTGATTTTGCGCTCTTAACCAAGCAGTTGTTATATTTTGATCGGTTTATGCGTACGCTAGCACCTGATATGGATATGTTCAGTGATCAGCGAATAATGATACTGGGTGATAATGCACCATCAACAGCAATACCTTCTATTGCCTCTTAAAAAAATATCTTAGCGGCGTTGTTAATAATTTAAATAATTGATAATTTGAGTCGAGCTAGAGTACTAAATGGCTCGACTTTTATATTATTCTATCGCTATCTTAAAGTACTGCTAACACCAAGGATTGTGTGCTAATTGCCACAAATTGGCTCTGTCATGATGACTACTTTCAAAAGCCGCATACTTACACCTATTACTAATGAAACCGCCATTGCCTTGATAGGATTATACTGCATGGCAGTGGTCATGGGTTATGGACGCTTTTTATTTACCGCCACCTTACCTGACATCATGACTCAACTGACGCTATCAACGACCATTGCAGGTTGGTTGGCATCCGTGAATTACATCGGTTATTTTATTGGTGCACTCATTGCTATGTTTGTGCCGCATCGTCTCACATGGCAGACGTTGATGGTATGGACATTGATCAGTATCTTGACGACTATGCTACTCGTGATACCAGAGATGTCATTGAGCTTGTGGTACGTTATTCGTCTGCTGGCGGGTATTGCTAGTGGAGTGGCAATGATTCTGAGTTCATCGCTTGTTATTCAACGCTTTAGTCATGAGCGCCGATCTGTACTCTCAACCTTACATTACGCCGGTATTGGAGTTGGCATCAGTGCTTCCGCTATATTGACTTGGTGGTTACTCACACTAGGCTATCATTTTGAAATTATTTGGCTGGTCGCTGGCATTAGTAGTTTACCGCTACTATGGCTGCTCTATGCTATTAGACCTGCAAAGGTCATATCGTCTGAGCCAAGCTCTAATACACAGCACCGATCTATCAGCCAAACTTATTTTAATTTCAAGCGCTCATTGTATGAGGCTATTGTCGGTCGAACCAAATCGGTATCGTTGTTAGCGGCAAGCTATGTATTGGCTGGATTTGGCTATATTACTTCAGCCACTTTTTTACCCGTTATGGCAGCACAGCGCTTGACTAGCCAAATGAGTAATCCAGCATAGGTTTGGCTAGTCAAGCGCTGTGCTGCCATAACGGGTAAAAAAGTGGCTGAAGTAATATAGCCAAATCCAGCCAATACATAGCTTGCCGCTAACAA
>JBBSUA010000041.1:0-10764 GCA_038235315.1 Pseudomonadales bacterium
GATCTGCCACGTGGCACCAAATCTGGTCTGACGCAAGCGTTAGAGATTTTAAGCGGTATCGAAGAGATTCACATTACGAAGTTTGACTCAAAAGATGTGGTGCGCCATCAGCTAGTACAAAAAATCGTTGAAGCTTATGATGTGTTTGATGGTGAACAGTTGATGCTAGAAGCAAAACGTAAACAAGAGCGATTAGCGGAGCAAGAGCGTAGAGAAATAATGGCTAATGCTGCGGCTAAGTTGTAATTGACTCTGTCAAAATCGGTAGATATTTGAATTTAGAATAAGAGAAGCCGAGCTATTGCGATGATAGTTCGGCTTTTTGTGTTTTAATATTCCTTATCCTATATCTTTTATACTCTACTCTAATAACCTTATTTACTTAGATTACGTTGCCGTCATTTAGCGGTAGTGATAGCGTTATAATGACTATTACGATGCACGGCTAAGCAATGATATGCAACAAGAGCACGCTTATCCACCTAACCAAAAATCGGTACGATACTATGACAAAGAGCAATAATTTAGTTGAAATAAATATTAGCGCTATTGAAAGTCTTAATACTGAATTAGTCGACGATTTTTATGATGAAAAAAATCTACTGCCAGTCGTCATGGCAACCCTAACTTATATCAATGAGTGTATTAAAAAAGGTCTAACACTACCTTATTTTGTAGATATAGATAGTCAGCTATGGCAGCAAAAGCCAAAAGAATTAGATATCTATATAACGGATAGTATCGAAGGTCGTGAACTGAATATGGAAGCGCGTGGTAAAGACAGTCCAACTAATATCTTATCTTATCCTAGCGAGATGCCAGCTAATATTATTGAGCTGATGCCGACGTTACCTTTAGGCGAATTGATTATCTGTCATGAAGTGATGGTACGCGAGGCTGCTGAGCAAGATAAAACAGTATCTCAGCATATTAGCCATTTATTAATACATGGTCTGCTACATTTATTTGGCTTTGACCATGAGCTTGGACAAGTTGAGCAGGATGAGATGGAGCGCTTTGAGATTGAGATTTTGGCAAACCTAGGCTTACCAAATCCTTACGTTTAATTCGACTCAGTTTAGTTAAACTCAGTTCATTTAGGCTCGTCTTTGGTTATTGGTACTGCTTTTGCTTGACCCATCTGAGTCATCATCTGATCCAAGCCTTTAACATGAACGCTGCGCTGCGGGAATGGAATATCGATCTTCTTATCATCAAGCGCATATTTGAATTGCTCTAATAGCTCGCACTGCATTGCCCACCAATCGCTATTAGTTGTCCATACATTCAGAGTCAAGTCGACTGAATTGTCACCCAAGTTAGTCACCCGTACGATAGGTGCTGGATCGTTAAAAGCGACAGAATTACTGTTGGCTAGGCTCAGCATCAGCTCTTTAGCCGTTTTTATATCAGCATCGTAGCCAATACCAATGGTAATATCGACGCGGCGATTGGGCAAAACGGTATAATTAGTGACCGCCGAGGTAGTGATATTACTGTTTGGAATGATGATGTCATGATTATTAATAGTCGTCATATGAGTATTGACTAAGGTAATCTCAGTAATCGTGCCCGTAAAGTTATTAATCTGCACATAGTCACCACGTACAAACGGGCGAAAAGTGACAATCATGATCCCAGCGGCGAAGTTTGATAACTGGTCTTTAAGCGACAAGCCAATAGCAACGGCAGCACCACCCAAAATAGCAACAACCGATGTCGTTTGTACACCAACTTTGCTCAGTGCCGCCAAAGCGACAATTACCAGTAGAACACCATATAACAAGCGACTTAAAAAACTGGCTGCTGTCGCATCGAGATGACTACGCACCATAATGCGATTGGCAATTGTGATAGCTTTTTTGGCAAGCCAACGTCCCACTACAAATATCAGCAACGCGATGCCGATTTTAAATAACACCGTCAGGGCGCTATCCGTCAATGTAGCGATATCAATCGTAAATCCTAAAAATTCCATACCGACTCTTTATTCTATTGCTTTATGTTTATAACTCTCGACACTAAAGTATTAATACGTCACATCTACTTTATCGCTATAACGATACGTACGAATCAAACGCAATTCTACAATATCGCTCATCTCTTTAGTAAATTTACCAAATGGCCCCGCCTGACGTACTGATTGTTTAGCCGCTTCATCCAAAATAGTTGAGCCTGAACTCTCAAGTAAGCGAATGGCTTTAATATTACCATCATCACTGATAATGACCATCAAGCGAACTTCACCAGTTATATTTTGCGCGCGTGCTTGTACAGGATAATGTAAATTGCCTACACGCTCAACATGCTCACGAAAAGTTTCGATATAATCGGCGGCGGCTCCACGTGTGGTTGAGTTACTATCGATGGTAACGACTTTGGACTTGGTGGCATAGATTTGCTGCCTTTGAGATAATTGTGCCTCCAAGGTAGCGATTTGTTTGCGTAATCGCTCTTCTTGTACCGCGATATCATCTTGCGCCTCTTTACTGTCATTATCCATTTCAACATTGGCTTTACGCCAGCTTAAAGTGGTACGCAGATAGCTCTCTTGATAACGCTGTTGCCTTACTTGGCGCTGTAAATTGATGATATCTTGAGTTTCACTTATTTGTGTTGAAGTTAATGGGCTAGTATTTGCACTTTCTTGTCGAACTTGTTGACTGACAGTTCCTCCACCCTCTTGCGATGCATTAGCAATGTAGTGAGCATCTTCATTGGGTTGCATATTGTCAGTTAACGCTTTAGCCACATCTTGCATCAAGGATGCGGGATCATTTCCCATAGAGAAACTAACCCCAAAAATAATCACTATGTGGACGGCTAATGCAATGACAATAGCTACTGGTAAGTTAACATCACGCTTTGGCGCTTGCGCAGAGAAATGATAACTTTGAGAGTCTTTAATATGGGCC
This sequence comes from Pseudomonadales bacterium, assembly GCA_038235315.1. GTDB lineage: Bacteria > Pseudomonadota > Gammaproteobacteria > Pseudomonadales > Moraxellaceae > Psychrobacter. The sequence goes on from JBBSUA010000041.1 coordinate 2,916, forward strand.
ACTAGAGGTCTCAGCTCAAAATAATAAATACAGTACTAATTGTCTTCGTTGACGTAAATTCAAGCAACAAATACTCTTTTAGCAATCGACATATAAATAAAACAGATAATCATCTTTGTCAGTTTTTATAACTGCAAAATATTTCGCCATTATCATAACATGAGTAGTCATCTCATTCCCAAAAATCAGAGTGACAATAAAAACGAGTGGCAATACCATGTAGGCTAAACGAGTTTGAAGCAGCGAATCGTATTTTTTAGAATTGGTATAATTATAGTGTTTACACTGATACCATAGAACCCCAAAAAAAAGCTCAATGGTGTTAGTTTGAGGAGTTTACCACTATTCGATATCTTCTTTAGGTTATTTGCTACAATGTCAGCCCTGTAGTTTTGCACCATACTATTTTGCTATATACTGGTTTTAATACTTATTTTCGCTAATCGTTTGCTAGCAATTCGATACCCAATGATTGACCCTATTAGAATGCATACAAGGACAAAAACTTTGAGTGATTTTGACAACGATAACGACTTTTCTGATTTTGCTGAAAATATCGGCTATCGGTTTAATGAGTCGTTTAGTGACGGATGGGACAGTTTAACGGGTACTATTAAAAATCTTTATAGCAAAACTACTGATAAACTTGATGATGAAATATCACTACCCGTTGCACAAAAATACGTCAATGATGCGTTGCAAAAGTTTGTCACTGATAACGTCAAGGCTATTTTAGAGTTACGTGTTGAGCTGCATGATGATTGGTTCCGCTTATTCTGTACCGTCAACGCGGCTGGCATTTATGCTGAGGTTGCTAGTAATTTTAGCCTCGTGCATGTGCAGCTTGATCGCAATGTACAGCGCTTTGTTTTTGGGCAGCAAACCTACACCGATATACTCAATCTGCGTTGTGAATCTTTTATCAAGCGCCAAGGGGTGAAGCTGGCAGTTTGGTTTTATCATAGTGTGCTCAAAAAAGATCCTTTAGGATTTATCCTCAGTTACATCAATATTGCTCGTCCTAAGGAAGATATCATTTATCTTGATATCCATCGTTGGCTAAAAAACAATCAAAAAATCATGAGCACTTTGCATAAGGTGCAAATCAATTATGGTGGAGTTGAAGAAGAGCAGCTTGTGCTAAAGGCTCAAGTGAATTATCGCGACTTATTAGGTGGCAATAGTGGCGAGGATATTATCGGCGATGATGACGAACCAGAGCTTATGCAAGGTCCTATCAAGCCAATAGAGAACGCTACTGAACCTAGCCAAGAATAATACTCTAATAAAAGTACTAGCGCGCTTTAATTAAAAACGCCGCAACTTTGTATTAACAAGGCTGCGGCGTTTTTATACCAGCTATAGTTACCAATAGTTCTCTACCGCAATATTACCCTCGCCGCGGCGATTCATTATCAAACCCATCTCTTTAAGCGTCTCTTTGGTGTCCTCGACCATATCTGGGTTGCCACATAGCATGACATGCGCACTATCGGTATCTAAAGCTATACCTGCGCGCGCCTGTAACGTGCCCTCTAATAGCAGCTTCGGCAAACGTTCTGTCAAAGCGCCTTCGACAGCGGTACGAGTCACAATCGGAACAAATATTAGTTGTGCAGGATTATCAACCAGTGAGCCAAAATCTTCTTGTAGCTGCTTGATTTTATCCACATACGCCAGCTCCTCAAACGTACGCGCACTATAAGCCAATACAATATGCTCATAATCTTGCCATGTCTGCATATCTTGCAACATCGATAAGAACGGTGCTAAGCCAGTACCTGTTGCGAGCAGCCATAAGTCTTTCGGCAATGGCTGCTGATAGCGTGCCAAAGTCAAAAATCCAAATGGTGTGGTATCAAGAAGCAGCTCATCACCCACTTGTAGATGCTGTAACTGCGAGGTAAATGCCCCATCAGGAATAACAATTGAGAAGAATTCTAACACCTCATCAAACGGTGAAGAGACGATAGAGTAAGCACGAAAGACATCTTCATTTAGTACAGCATCAGCTGTTTGTTCTGAATTAACTGCTGCGACTTGCTGCTGATAATAGTGCAATTTGCTAGGGTTGACACCCAAGCGTACAAACTGCCCAGCGGTGAACTTAAAGTTATCAGGTCGAGTCACTGTAAAGCTAAATAGACTAGGCGTCCATGTGGTTTTACTCAGTACTTTTACGGATTGTATTTTTTCACTCATGGTATTCAGTCTTTATTTTTAGTTAATAGTTATTAGTTATTAGAAGTTTGATCGTTAAATTATTATATAAAAAAGATGCGCCAAGTTTATCATAAACGTGGCGCATCTTGGTTTTCGATCCGTTACCGTCTTAAGTCATATCGAATTACGACAGTAACTTATACTGTGTCTATCGCGTTGACATTACCAAATAGTAGCGAGTCTTGACCATTCAATCAGTGTACTTGGGAATACCCCAAAGATGACAATAATCGCGGTCACGGCAATGACCATAATACCACCTGTACGTACACCCCATTGCCCTGCCACGTCAAACTCAATGTACTCTTTTGGACGCTTAAACAATGTCAACATGACCCGTAGATAGTAGAACAAACCAATGGAGCTACCGAGGATAATCATAGCGACTAAGAACCACTGCGCTCCTTGTACCGCAGCAAATATGGCATACAATTTAGTAATAAAACCAGCGGTTAATGGAATACCTGCTAATGACAACATCATAATAGTCATCACTGCTGTTAATACTGGGCGACGCCAAAACAACCCTTGGTAATGCACCAATTCACTAGCATGGCTTGCCAAGCGATAGGGACTCGACATTAACGTGACAACCCCAAAAGCACCTATAGAAGTAAAGGCATAAATAGCCATATACATGGTAGAGACGTTAGCAGCGCCAAGACCAATACTGACAATAACAATCAGCACATAACCCATATGGGCAATCGAAGAATAACCCAATAGGCGTTTTAAATTAGTTTGACGCACCGCTAATAAGTTACCGACTAAGATAGAAAGTGTGGCCATCACCATAAGCAGCATCTGTACAGAAGGTAGTGCTAGTAGCTTAGTATCCAATAAAAAGCGAATCGCAAGCGCCATCATGGCTACCTTTGTCACTGATGCCAGATAAGTGGCGATAGGCGCTGGTGCACCCTCGTAAACATCCGGCGTCCACATATGAAAAGGTGCGGCAGAGAGTTTAAAGGCAATACCAAACATCATCAGTGCTGCGCCTAATATTAATAAGGGCGACTCAAACGTATTAGGAAGCTCAAGACTGATCAACTTAAAGGACAGTGAACCTACTTGCGCGTAGATAAATGCCATACCCATTAGCAAGGTTGCTGATGCAGTAGCGGACAGTACCAGATACTTGAGACCGGATTCAAGTGAGCGGTTACGCAAAAACGTGTAGGACAATAGACCATATAGCGGTACTGATAATAGCTCTAAGCTGACAAAGAACGATGCCATATTTTGGGCACATACCATAAGTATGGCGCCAGTAGTCGATAATAGCATGAGCAAATATAGCTCATCTTTATTGTCTTTAAATTTGGCTAAATAGGCATACGATAACGTACAGCAGGCCAATGCACAGATAAAGATAATAACCATATTAAACTGAGCAAACTTATCAATTGCGAATAGCGACTCAGGTTCTAACACTATCAAACCACTACTGATCTTACCGGTCATTTGAGCCAGCAAGGTAAACAGACCGATATTCAGACCAACGACCGTAATCGTACCCGTAATAACATGTGAGCGTTTGATAGTGATGGCAATCATCACCAGCAGTACCGTAATTACCACGGCAATAATAGGCGCGTAAGGCAACAATCCCATCAAATCATTCATCGTAAGTTCATTCATGACTTAACGTACTCCCATCGCATCGAGTGATTGCGACATATCCACTTGCGTGACTTCACTATAGATATAAGCATTATTAATCCACTGCATCGCGTGACTTGAAGTATCAAGTATCGGCTGAGGATACAGTCCAAGCCATACTAAACCAACGGCTAGCACTAACAATAACGATATTTCACGTTTACCCAAATCCTTTAATGGACGCTTAGGTAAGCCATGCGATTTAGTATGATGTAACGCTACTTCTTTGGTTTTATTAACACCAAATAGTGCCTGATAAATTAAGATTAAAGAATACAGGCCGGCTAATACTAAGCTAAAGGTTGCAAACACGACAAACACCGGATGTTTTTCAAATGAACCTAATAAAATCATAAACTCGCCTAGAAAGTTGCCCGTACCAGGAATACCGAGCAAGGCAGCACAGAAGAACATCAGTAATGGTGCGTAATAACGGAACTGTCCCCACATACCCCCCATCACTGTTAGATCGCGAGTATGCAGACGCTCGTAAAGCTGACCACCCATGATAAATAGCGCAGCAGCACTCAGACCATGTGCGAGCATTTGAATCATCAATCCTTGCAAGCTGAGTAACGAACCGGCATAAATTGCTAAGACAATAAAGCCCATATGCGAGATACTGGTATACGCTAACAGGCGCTTCATATCAGTCTGCATAAAGGCAAGCCATGCGCCATAAAAGATACCGATAGTACCTAATGTCATCGCAATTGGAGCGAACTCTTGCGACGCTACTGGGAATAATGGCAGTACAAAACGAATCAAACCATAAGCGGCAGTCTTAATCAGTACCCCTGCCAAATCGACCGAACCTGCGGTTGGCGCTTGGGCATGCGCATCAGGTAACCAGCCATGAAACGGGATAATAGGTAACTTGACGGCAAAGCCAATAAAGAAACACAGCATGATTGGATATTCCCAGCCACCCATTGGTGTACCGAGCAAATCATTGTAATTAAAGCTATAGACACCCGTGTTCGCATGGCTAAATATCACTAGTAATAGAATACCAATGAGCATAATTAGCCCAGACGATTGAGTATAAATAAAGAATTTGGTTGCCGCATATTCTTTAGTTTTTCCACCAACGACGTCATGGCCCCAAATAGCAATCAGGAAATAGATAGGGACTAACATCATCTCCCAAAAGAAGAAGAATAAAAATAAATCAATGGCCATGAATACGCCGATGACGCCACCTAAGCTCCATAAGAGGTTTAGATGGAAGAAACCAACACGCCGTTGAATCTCATTCCATGAACAAGCAACTGCAGCGATACCGAGTAGCCCTGTCAAGGCAACCATCAGCAATGACATACCATCCATTGCTAAATGGAAACTAATACCAAGCGTTGGTATCCATGGCACGCTAAATTCAGCAAACCATGGTATCGCTGAACCCGGCACAATCACTTGCTCGCTCATGCCAGAAAAGTCGCCGTATTGCCATAATACTAATGACAATGCAAAGGTTAACGTCATACCAATTAAGGCAATCCAGCGTGGCAATCGTTTATTAAATCGTTCAACCAACCAACATAACAATCCGGCAATAAATGGAATTGCAATCAATGCTGGCAGCATCCACGTTTGTTGTAGCTCTATCATCTTATACCACCGTCATCATTACCAGCACTAGCAATACAGCGACACCCAAGCCAAAGCTTGCGGCATAACCTCGAAGTGACCCTGTTTGCGTCGCGGACAACATTTTATTACCTGCTGATGCCAGCTTAGGCAATATGAGCCACGTCTTGTCAACAGGGTCGGCTTTAAGCAAGCGGCCGATCAATAAAAAGGGTTTTACAAAAATTAAATCATATAATGCATCAAAGCCCATGCCGTGATAACACCAATAATACAATGCCCCACCGATACGCGAGCGCTTGAAGTTTGTGAGCATGCGACCTTTATTAACCACATATAGTAGGATTGCTAGTATTAAGCCAGCAGCCATCGCACCCATAGCGATGTATTCTGCCGTATGCTTACCATGAGCGTTACCTGCCACTTCTAATAGATGACCAACACTCTCTGGCAATACGCCTTGAAGCGGGGGAACAATCATCGCACCAACAGCAGTTGACAGCACTAATAACACACTAAGCGGCAACCAATAAGAGACGCCAGATAGCTTATGCGCATGGGTTTTTTCTTCACCAAAGAAGATAATCCAAATCATACGGAAAGTGTATAACGCCGTTAAGAACGCGCCGAATACGCCCATATAGAATAATACTTGATGACCTGTGGCATAAGTCTCCCAGAGTATCGCTTCTTTTGAATAAAAGCCGACAGTTACCCAAGGTATCGCGGCCAGCGCGCCGCCACCAATGATATAGCACCAAAATACTAACGGTATCTTCTTACGCAAGCCACCCATTTTGAAGATATCTTGCTCATGATGTACAGCAAGAATCACTGCGCCTGACGATAAGAATAACAAAGCTTTAAAGAAAGCATGAGTCATCAAATGAAAGATAGCGCCTTGCCATGCCCCAACGCCAAGCGCTAGGAACATATAACCAATTTGACTCATGGTCGAATAAGCAAGAATACGTTTAATATCAGTTTGAGCCAGCGCACAGAATCCAGCAACGACTAACGTTAACGCGCCTACTCCACCAACCCAGTACAATAAAATACTCGGAGTCAGTATAAATAATGGATGCATACGAGCGATTAAATAAACACCCGCAGTGACCATTGTTGCCGCATGAATCAATGCCGAGACAGGTGTTGGGCCTGCCATTGCATCAGCCAACCACGTATGTAATGGCAACTGAGCTGACTTACCCATTGCGCCACCAACCAGCATCATCGTGATGAGCATCATGGTTGAATTATTGACATCGAACAGCTCAGGTGCGCGCGTGATGATCTCTTGAATATTAAGCGTACCGAATTCGCGGAATAACAAAAACAAACCAAAGGCTAAGAATACATCGCCGACTCGTGTCACTGTAAAGGCTTTAATGGCTGCACGACCATTAGCGCGGTCATGAAAATAGAAACCAATGAGTAAGTACGAGCAAATACCAACGCCTTCCCAACCGAGATATAGCAATAGTAGATTATCGCCAAGTACCAGTAATAGCATACTGGCGACAAATAGATTCATATAGCTAAAGAAGCGCGCAAAACCGGTATCGCCTTTCATATACCAAGCTGCGAATAGATGAATCAAAAAACCAACGCCAGTGACGACACCAATCATTGTTAAGGCTAAGCCATCAAAGCTCAAACCAAAGCTTGGGGCAAAGTCGCCTACTTGCATCCATGTCCATAATGGCACTTCTATCACTGTGCCTGCTGGATAGGTCGTCAAAAAAGTAAAGCTGACAACTAGTGTAGATAGTGCTGATAGCAGCATACTACCAACACCAACAAATGCGGCTGCCTGTTCAGTCAATCTTTCGCGCATAAAGGCTAGAATTAAAAAGCCAATGAGCGGAAATATAAAGGTTAATGGTAATAAACTCATGACATCATCCTTTCATCTCATTGGCGCTATCGACATCGAGATGCCCACGCTTATGATAAAACTGCAACAATATTGCTAATCCAATAGAGACTTCAGCCGCGGCTAAGGTCAAGATAAAGATAAACATGACTTGTCCATCTGGATCAACCCAGCGACTGCCTGCCACTACGAATGCTAGTGCCGCTGCATTCATCATGATCTCAAGACTCATCAGCATAAATAAGAAATTTCGTCGTACCATGACGCCACACAAACCAATGACAAACAAAATACCTGCCAATATAAGGCCATGGCTCATAGGTATCAGACCTAATACACTTTGCACTTCTGCAACGGGCTGTACAAAACCAGCTACCTCATGGGCAAATGGCACGTTTGACGCTTCTTGTACCACACTTGCTGCTAATAACATCAGTCTGACTCCTTACGCGTCGCTTTTTGCACACCCATCTGCGTATCGACCGACTTACTAGCTGA
>JBBSUA010000042.1:0-10445 GCA_038235315.1 Pseudomonadales bacterium
ATGTCGTCTGCCAGCACGCAAGTGCAAGGTGCCGTATTTAGGGTTTAGATGTAACTCACTAATTAAGTCGTCAGTATCGGCATCAAAATTTTTATTATCATTATTGTCTACAAATAACAATAATGTCTCATTACTGTTCTTGTTGCAGCGTCCGCCACTGTCTGATAAACAAAACAGTAAGTTTTGCCGCTTTATGTAGCTCTCTGCTTTTGCGACCGTTAGTGTGTTCATCAAATCATACCTAATACGCTTGGCTTCCATATTTGCTAAATAGTTAAGAATAGATGGCGCTGCGATAGTAGCAATGATTGCTAATATAGCTAAGGTTACGATAAGTTCTACTAAGTTAAAACCCTGTTGGTTGTAAACCTTACATTTTATGCGGTGGCTTTTTCTGCTTGTGTCTTTGAGTAGGCTGCTTATAAAGTTTTTATGTTTCAACTTTAAATGCAAAAATATAGCATAGCTATTCACAACAAAATTCATGAGTATCAAACAAACAAATTTGTTTTTACTAAAAACTGAATTTGAGACATATAATGATTTCTTTTTTGGCGTTGATTTATATGGCACAGTCATCACTTACGGTTACCTATACAAGTTATTTGCTTAGATTGACTGACTTTAGTTTATTTGGCACTGTGCATTTTTAGGATTACTGAGCTGATACATTGTGTATCTCAATGAATATTGATAAAAACTAATAAGACAATAGCAGAATAATGTTTACTTTTGCAATAGTAACAAAAAATTATTTCTTGTCAAAAATTATTTTTATTAATGAATACTCAGTTTTTTTAATAGAGATAAGCAACAAAATGTATTAGAATAGCGACAACTGTAGATATGATTTGTCCACTATATATTTCTTACCACTATCAAAAAGATAAGAAATGCAATTTATGTTAGTGCTAAGTAAAACGAAATGCTTATTGTGTTTTGGTTACAACAATATCGTGTAATAATGTGTAGCTGCATAACGAAAAAAGTTGTAAACTTAATTGATAGTAGATAAGCTACTCGCTAATTGGTCTTGTTGTATAATGTTACATTCATAAACGGTGGCTGCTTTTTAGTCATTTAGGAAGCAGTTTTGCGTAATGCATTACTAAAATTATCTTTTGGAGGAAGTTCATGAAATTGAATAAAATCGCTCTAGCTCTGTTCGCTGTAACAGCTGCTCCACTAGCGGCTAACGCTGGTGTTACTATTAGCCCACTATTACTTGGTTATCATTACAGCGAAGGTGCTGATGATGAGCAAACTGATCAATTAAAAGATTCTGATGGTAGTGGTAACGGTTTTTATAAAGAAGATGGCCTTTACACTGGTGCTGCACTAGGTATTGAATTGACTCCTTCTACTCAGTTCCAAGTAGAATATGGCGTATCTAATACTGATGCTATCCGTCAAACTGATGACGGTACTTCTTATGATGCTGAACAAGAAATGATTACTGGTAACTTCTTGATTGGTACTGAGCAGTTCACTGGTTACACAGAAAGCAAGTTTAAGCCATATGTACTAGTTGGTGCTGGTCGCTCTAAACTTGAATTCAAAGATCAAAATGATAACGAAGTAGCAGAGTCAACTGACACTATCGGTAACTTAGGTCTTGGTGCAATGTATCGCATCAATGATGCTATAAGCCTACGTGGTGAAGCTCGTGCGATTCGTAACTTCGATGAAAGCTGGTGGGAAGGCATGGCCTTAGCTGGTCTAGAAGTTGTACTTGGTGGTCACTTAGCACCAACAGTAGCTGTTCCACCAATGATGGAACCTGAAGTTGATACCTATGTACCACCAGTAATCGTAGTCGAACAAGACGTTGATTCAGATGGTGATGGCGTATTTGATAGCATTGATGAGTGCCCAGGCACCCCAATGAATGTTGTTGTAGATGCACGCGGTTGCCCAGTAGCAGTAGATATTACTGATGAGCTGAAAATGGAATTACGCGTATTCTTTGATAACGACAAATCAACTATCAAAAACCAGTATCAGACAGAAATTGCCAAAGTAGCAGAGAAGATGCGCGAGTATCCTAACTCTAGCGCTCGTGTTGAAGGTCATGCTTCTAAAACTGGTCCGTCAGCACGTTATAACCAACGTCTGTCAGAAGCCCGTGCAGTAGCAGTGAAATCTATGTTGACTAACGAATTTGGTATTGCACCAAACCGTCTATCAACTGTTGGTTACGGTTATGACCGTCCAATCGCGCCAAACGATACTGAAGAAGGTCGTGCTATGAATCGTCGTGTTTATGCCATCATTACTGGTGACAAAACAATGACTGTTGAGCAAACTAAAGATATGGTTATTAACTAAATAACAGACTATCTATATTTAGACTTCAAAGTTACAAAAAAAAGCCACCCATAGGGTGGCTTTTTTGTGGTCGTTGATAAAAGCATTCAGATAAACAAGTTATTGCACAAATTAATGACACAATAATGTTATACTAGCCGCCCAAACACTTTGTAAATTGACAAGGTGTATATAGCACGGCTAATTGTACGATGGATTTATCAGTATAGATGTTTGATTTTACTAGCATTATTAATTAGCACGCACGCATTGTGTAAGCTTTTGAGTGCATAGTAAAGTATCTTGCTAATTAATGATGAGAGTTTATCCAGCGGCGCTTACGGCTACTACATTTTATTAAGACAAAACGAGCATTTTATATGGCGAACGACATTAAACACTTGCGTAATATTGCAATCATTGCCCACGTTGACCACGGTAAAACGACTTTGGTTGATAAGCTATTACATCAATCTGGTACTTTTGGTGACCGTGCAAATATTGCAGAACGGGCAATGGATTCAGGTGATATCGAGCAAGAACGTGGTATTACTATTTTGGCTAAAAACACTGCTATCAGATGGATGGATAAATCTGATGACACTGAGTATCGTATCAATATCGTTGATACGCCAGGTCATGCTGATTTCGGTGGAGAAGTTGAGCGTGTTATGTCAATGGTCGATTGCGTGCTGCTAGTCGTTGATGCTGTCGATGGCCCTATGCCGCAGACTAGATTTGTCACACAAAAAGCTTTTGAACAAGGTTTAAAGCCAATCGTTGTTATCAACAAAATTGATCGCCCTGGTTCACGCCCTGACTGGGTAATGGATCAAATTTTTGATCTATTTGATAACTTAGGGGCAACCGATGAGCAGCTAGACTTCCCTGTCGTTTATGCTTCAGCATTGAATGGTATTGCTGGTATGGATGCAGACGATTTAGCTGACGATATGACGCCTTTGTTTAAGACTATCGTTGATGTCGTACAGCCACCACAAGTGGATGCTGATGCACCTTTTCGCATGCAGATATCAAGCCTTGATTATAATAGCTTTGTAGGTGTTATTGGTATTGGTCGTATTCAGCGCGGCAGAATTAGTACTAATACGCAAGTTACTGTTATCGATAAAAATGGTAATACTCGTAACGGTCGTATTCTAAAGGTTATGGGTTACCATGGTCTTGATCGTATCGAAGTTGAAGATGCACAAGCGGGTGATATTGTTTGTATCACTGGTATTGATGCATTGAATATCTCTGACACTATTTGTGATCCAAGTAATGTCGAAGCGTTAACGCCTTTAACGGTTGATGAGCCGACTGTATCGATGAATTTCCAAGTGAATAATTCACCATTTGCTGGTCGTGAAGGGAAGTTTGTGACCTCACGTAACATTCGTGAGCGTTTAGAGCGTGAGTTGATTCATAACGTAGCTCTACGTGTTGAAGATACAGAATCTCCTGACAAGTTCAAAGTATCAGGTCGTGGTGAGCTGCATTTATCTGTATTGATCGAAAATATGCGCCGTGAAGGTTTTGAGATGGGTGTATCAGGCCCGGAAGTTATCGTTAAAGAAGTAGATGGCAAACTACAAGAGCCGTATGAGAACGTTGTCTTCGATATCGAAGATCAGCATCAAGGCAGTATTATGGAGCAGGTAGGTCTACGCAAAGGCGAGATGACTGATATGCAACTTGACGATAAAGGTCGTATGCGCATTGAAGCGACTATGCCTGCCCGTGGTTTGATTGGTTTTCGTTCTGAGTTCTTGACCTTAACTTCAGGTTCAGGAATTATGACGTCAAGCTTCTCACATTATGGTCCACAAAAAATCGGTGATGTTGGCGGTCGTGCTAATGGCGTACTTGTGTCAATGGCAAAAGGCGTTTGCCTAGGCTTTGCGTTGTTTAACCTACAAAAACGCGGCAAGATGTTTGCTGAACCGCAGCTTGAAGTTTATGAAGGTATGATCGTTGGTCTAAACTCTCGTAACGATGATATGGCGGTTAATCCAACGACGGGTAAGCAGCTTACTAACGTTCGTGCTAGTGGTACTGACGAGGCATTGACTCTAACACCAGCAGTCAAGTTCACACTTGAGCAAGCGCTTGAATTCATTCAAGATGACGAATTGGTCGAAGTAACACCAAAAGCTATTCGTATGCGTAAACGCTATCTAACAGAGAGCGAACGTAAGCGTCACGGTCGTAAGAAAGGTGCTTAAGATTTATTCTTAGCATAATAGTGATTAAATATAAAAAAGGGTCAACTTAATAAGTTGACCCTTTTTTATATTTAATCATTGTTAATCAATAATGCGTTAAAATATGAAGCTAAGTTTTACTGTGGAGTAACAATGACTCGATCATTAGTATTAATCAAAATCTCTGATGGTCGATCGACAACGATACGAACTACATTTTCGTTGACTGCCTGCGATTTGTAGTAATTATCTTCAGCAACGGTACAGCCTAAGCAACGGCTCATAGCATCCCAAGGCTCAACAAATAGCTTTTGCTGTGCTTGATCGGCATTACCACCAATCAGTGAGAAGGGTAAGCTTACAAGGTAGGCAGCAGTACCAGCAATAGCCGTTACTAATTGTAAAGGCTTACCAACGATCGTATCTACAGCCATCGTCTCATAAGAGGGGCCGAAGTCGGTCTCGTCAATCTCTATCGCTGCTGAGGCAGACTGCATGAGTGCCATCGAACAGCTTAGCGCTACGATTGTAGTAATAATTCTGTGTTTAACTGTACGTTTGGGGTTGGAATTAACAGTCATCATGATGTCCTAAAACTCGTAAGCGGTATGAATAATGAGCACTGCTATTTAACAGTAACCAAGTTGCAGTGATTAATACTATTAAAGCAAGATGCGTGAAGATAAGCAACATAAATGAACGCTACATTTACATTTTGCATGATTTGTGATGATGAATAATTTTTTATTAGAGAATCTGACAACTTGGGCAATAGACACTTGCTCGACCATTAAGCTTAATATTATCTAATATAGTAGCGCAGTGAGGGCAGTGCTCACCCTGTTTGCCATAGACATTCAACGTTTGCTGAAAGTAACCTGTCTGCCCACTAGCGACAGTAAAGTCACGTAGTGTTGAACCTCCAAGTGCAATCGCTCTTGTTAATATTGCCTTAATATGTGCAACTAGTATAGCAATTTGCTTATGAGACAGTTGAGACGCTGGCGTCGCAGGATGAATACTTGCCAAATATAGGCTTTCAGTCGCGTAAATATTGCCAACACCGACTACTATTTGCTGTTCCATAATGACTGACTTGATAGGACGATCAATAGGACGCTTATTGAGCAAGTGCGTGCGTTGAATCAGGTCGTATAGATAGTCGGCGGTGAATTCTGTTGATAATGGCTCAGGTCCTAAATGATCAAGCAATTTACTATTATAGTCTGCATACCACAGTACTGCACCAAATCGCCTAGGGTCATGATAATGTAACTGTGTACTTATTCCATCAGCGCTGCGAAAGCTCATTACGACATGATCATGCTTACGCTTATCGGTATCTAATGGATACTGCTGCAAACTACCAGACATTCCAAGATGCAAGATCAGTTTGCGTTCTGGTAAAGTCGTGCTTGTTGGTAAAAAAGTCACAATCAAATATTTAGCTCGTCGCTCCACATTGTGTAGAGTATAACCGACTAAATCATTGAGATCATCTGGTATAGGCCAACGTAATTTTGGCTGGAAAACACGCACCGCAATTAGCTGTTGCCCCAATAAAGGCGCTAAACTGGTTTTAGTTGTTTCAACTTCAGGTAGCTCAGGCATGGCGGTAGAGTATGAAAACCTTTTTTAACAGTGATTATTTATAACTGTTCTAAATAACAGCGCGACGAGCATGTAAAATTCCCGGCTGTTGCTCCAGTTTGGCTAGTAGCTTGGATAAATGCGCCAAACCTGACACTTCAATATGGAACTTCAAAAAAGCGATATTTTCATCAGAGCTTAACGTTTCAACTTGGCGAATATTGACATTTTCTTTATCAATGACTTGTGTCAAATCTCGTAATAATCCACGACGATCGTAAGCTTCAATATGTATATCGACGGGTTGATAGCGACCAGATTTTGATTTCCAAGCAGCACTTATCTGACGTTCAGGATCGCGTTCAATCAAGCGTAGGTATTCAGCGCAACCTCGATTATGAACACTAACGCCGCGTGATAATGTGATATAGCCTGAGATGGGTTCACCATGTACAGGATGACAGCACCCAGCCAAATTGATCTCTATATTATCAAGACCATCTATACATATCTTGTAAGCATCAAGTTTGCCAGTGGTTCTAGGATCAACACTAGGAGTGAACTCTTCTTCTTCTTTTTCAGGTTCAAGATGAAGCTGGCGTGAGATATGTCCCGTTAACTGGTGGATACCAATATCGCCAGTGACCAAACCAACGACAATATCTTCAGTATTGTTCACATGGAAGAACTGCGTATAATCGTTTAGATCAATGCTATTAGGATGCACCGATAAACGTTCAAGCTCCTTACTAAGCATTTGGCGTCCAATCTCAATATTCTTATCACGGTCTTGCTTATTGAACCACTGACGTAGTTTTGCACGCGCACGATGGGTATGAATATAACCTAACGACGCCACTAACCAATCACGATTAGGCTCGCGTGAAGATTTGGTAATAATCTCTACTTGCTCACCCGTTTTAAGCTGATAAGTCAACGGGACATAGCGCTGGTTTACTCGGGCAGCTTGAGCACGATTACCAACTTGCGTATGCACATAATAAGCAAAATCGAGTACCGTTGCCCCTTTAGGTAGCTCGATAATGTCGCCATCTCTGCTAAAAATATAAATGCGTTCAAGCTCATCAAAGTCAACACTTTGCTCGTCGTCTTCGAATCCAGACAGATCATGATCATCTATATCTGAGCGTGTCTGATTGCGAATCTCATTATTAATAGATAATAACTGGCGTAACGAGCTGATTCTCTGATTGAGGTAGTTGTCTTTTTTGTTTTTTAACCCTTCTTTATAGTTCACATGGGCGCACATACCAAGCTCAGCTTCAAAATGCATCGCTTGAGTACGGATTTGTACTTCAAGCGACTTGTTTTCGGCGATTACAGCCGTATGTAATGAGCGATAGCCGTTTGGTTTTGGATTGGTAATATAATCATCGAACTGTTCAGGAATATAGCGCCAGAGACCATGAACCAGTCCTAAAACGTGGTAACAGTCTGATGGATTATCGACCAATACTCGCAGTGCCCGAATATCATACAGCTGATCAAATGATAAGCCTTTTAATTTCATTTTGCGATAAATGGAGTATATATGCTTCACTCGTCCTGAGACGTCAGCGACAATACGAGCCTCAGCTAGAGAGTCATTTAGCCTATCTTGAACACGTTGAATATAATCTTCACGCTCGCTACGTTTTTCAGACAGCAACTTGGCAATCTCTTTGTAACGTTCAGGGGCAAGATAACGAAAAGCTAAGTCTTCAAGCTCCCATTTTAGCTGAGCAATACCTAACCGATGCGCAAGTGGCGCATAGATAGTCATGATTTCGCGCGCGACACGCTGCTGACGCTCTGGATTAGAAAATGACAACTCACGCATCGCAAAAGTACGCTCGGCTAGCTTGATAAGTACTACACGAACATCATTAGTGACTGAGATGAGCATGCTATAGACATTGGACAGCTGTTCGCGATGATTATTGGTGAGGTGATCCTCTAAGCGTTTATTACTTTTTATAATCTCTGATAGTTTCGCCATCGCAAGCGTATCTTTCACTAACGTACAGATCTCAGCGCCAAATTTTTTCTCAATCTCGGCTAAGCTCACCAATGACTTACGCGCACTTCGGTATAGCATAGCAGCAACCAAGGCATCTTCATCTTGATACAGGTAGGTCAAGATATCAGTCATACCAATACCTGTTACATAAGCACCAGAGCGCTCAGATTCGCTCGTATTCATACGGCTACGAATGAAATCACAAGCAGCGGTTAAATTAGGAACCGTCTCTTGCCCAATACGTTTTGCAACATTGTTCAGCCAAGCGGGAACATCAATATTGGCATGATCTAGATCAATAGATTTGGAGTGGTCTACGTCATATAAAAGCGTATTATCTAAGTAGTTATCTTTAGACGTGGACTCATCACTCTGATAGGAATACCGTGCTGAGCGATCAAAAGTAGTGTGCAGCTTTTGAGTTGCCAACTGCTGCTTAATATCAAGGGGTACTTGAGCATAGCTATTGGCAGACTGATGAGAACGTTGACTGGCAACTAACTGCGCTGCTAATGTCGCACTATCGGCTTGTGTAGTTTGACCATCTATCAGCGGCAATCCTTCTCTAATCTTTACCATAGCTGAATCCTCTTAGCTATACTCAAGTTTTTTATTGTCTCATCTACTATTGAGTAGATTTAAGGGAGAACAATACTATTTCCGTATTTTTATTATCTTATATATCGGTATATCATAAGTGGTCGCCATTGATTTACTAATGAGTTACTCAGCTGTCTCTCTAACACTCACAAAACAACAGTTTTTGAAAACTCAAAAACTCATTCAATGTTGAGTAAAACTGACATTAAATGAGCATTTAGACCAAAGATATATAATACTAAGAGGTTCTATTATGTCATCTCAAGCCTATAACTCAAGCTAGGCTCTGTAATAATCGTCATCAAAATATCAAAGTTACGATTATAGCTATGAATGAAAAGTATGGACTGCCATCGTATGTGTAGTCGATACTAAACAAAATAGACACCTCTTATTATGACGCGAAACCAGAATTAATATTTTTGGCTTGCTGTGTCTACGCTGACAGAGGCTGCAAAATATCAATTCTAGTCCCGCTTTATATTTTTTGAAAACGTGCAATAGACTCAACGTGACCTGTATGGCAAAACATGTCCATCACACCAGCATGAGTCAAACGATAGCCTTGTTCGATAAGGGCTTTAGTATCACGCGCCAGCGTAGCAGGATTGCATGAGACATAGACGATACGCTCGGCATTGAATTTAGGCAAATACTGCATGATTTCCCATGCTCCAGAACGTGGTGGATCGATAAGCAGTGCATCAAAACCTTGGTTCGCCCATGGCTCATTTGTACAATCTTGGGTCAAATCTTGGCTATAAAATTCAGTATTACTAATACCATTACGTCGCGCATTATCTGCCGCTCTCAAAGTCATTGCCTCACTACCTTCAACGCCAATGACAGAACCAGTCTCCCCAACTAAACGAGCGAATGGTAGGCTGAAATTGCCCAAACCACTGAATAAATCCAATACACGCTCACCGGCTTTTAAATCTAGTAAATCACAAGCCAGTTTCGTCATTTGTCGATTGACAGAAAGATTGACTTGAGTGAAATCAGTCGGAATAAATTCAAAGGTTAAATCATATTCTGGTAGCTGATAATACAGACGACCAAACTGTTCGCTCATGTCGTCAGCAGGAGTTAGTGCAATGCGTTCAATACTATCAGCCCCTTTTGACTGCAAATACAGCTGCCAATTACGAGCCGCAAAGAAGTCTTTTAGCTTAGTAATATCAGCATCTGACAAAGGCTCTAAATTACGCACAATCAATGCGACCGGTTGGTTACCATCGGGCAACTCAGGAATATATTCACCCATCGCCAGCTCAAGCTGAGCGATTTTATCGCGACTCTCAAGCGTACTAATTAGCGCCTTTAGGTTCTCAATCTCGAAGCCGATCCGTGGATCTAAAACATGACATTCATTGAGTTCAGCTAAGAAGTTGCTCGAACGCTCACGAAAGCCGACTAGCGCAGTTTCCTTTTTGGCGACATAGCGCACGCCTAGTCGTGCTTTGGTACGATAACCCAAACGATCACCAACCACGGGTGCCAACCAAGTCTCTGGTTGTACATCGGCTTGATGAGCTAACATCTCTGCAAGTACGGATTGCTTAAAGTTGATTTGGCTATCAGGTTGCCAATGTTGCAAATTACAGCCGCCACAGACACCAAAATGTGGACAAGGCGGAACAGCACGCTCAGGGTTCGGATTGCCAGTCACACGAATCGCATCCCCTTCTTCAAAGCTAGCACGACTGTTGGTCAGCTTG
>JBBSUA010000043.1:0-10318 GCA_038235315.1 Pseudomonadales bacterium
ATCATTTAAGCCCATTAGGCGCGCAAATGGCACATAAAAATCTAAGGTCTCTTGCGCAGTCGCTTTCTGTTTTTCAGGACTCACCGCATCAAGGGTAGACATATTATGCAAACGGTCAGCCAATTTTATAATCAGTACTCTAGGGTCATCGAGAGTAGCCGTTAAAATCTTATGAAACGTTGCCGCTTTATTTTGTTGTTTATTATGGTGAGATGATTTTAGTTTGGTGACTCCATCAACTAGTCTAGCAACTGTCTTTCCATAACGCTGCTCAAGTTGGTCATCACTTACGTCCGTATCTTCTACCGTATCATGCAAAATTGCCGCAATAATAGTGTCACGATCCAAGCGAAAACCAGCCAATATTTCAGCAACCGCAATAGGATGCGTGATATAAGGCTCTCCTGATTTGCGCTTGTCTTTAATATGCGCAATATCACCAAACTTACAGGCATCAATAATCTCACGACGCTCAGCAACATTTAGATAGCCGACCGAGCGTAGTAAATTATATTGAGCTTCATCAACCATATGATGGCTAAGTTTGGGTAGGGTTTGGCTCATAAAGTAGCTATCCTGTTAGCTCTGCATTGTATTTATATAAGTGCATATATTACTTTTGGCTTACGATAACGAGCAAAAATAAAAATACAGTATTTCATCGTTCAGTGAGGTTACCTACTTTTGGTAGACCACCCTCTAATTAATCGTAAATCGCACTAAATGTCAACTATTTAGACATGCTAAGATACAATAAATAGAAAACTGCTAAACCAACAGTATGTTTCTATTTATCAAAGGAAATTTAAAAAGATAAGTGCTATTAAGAAACCATGCCTAGTAATCTAAACGGCAAAAACCACAGTGCGATACTGTGGTTTTAATTTAAATAGCGTATTTTTAAGGGATACTTACACGCTATAAAAACCTAAAAAATATAAAACCTAAAAGCTATGATCGCCTGATAATGCAAGATCTAATGAGCTGGTCGCAAAACTATGCTCTGGCTGGTTCAAAATATCTCGTGTTATCTTGCCAGCAGCAATCTCACGTAATGCCAATACCGTAGGCTTGTCATTATCAACTTCAACTAACGGCTCAGCGATTCCCTTAGCTAACTGACGTGCGCGCTTGCTTGCGACTAAAACCAGCTCAAAGCGATTATCAACATTATCCAAACAATCTTCAATCGTCACTCGTGCCATAGATAGCTACCTCGGTTGTTTTTATCAGCCATTAGTGTCGGCATTTTGATAAAAATATAAGAAAAAATATAAAAAGGAATAGAGGAAATAACCAAGCATTATAGCATTTTTTGAATGGTCACGCATTTGCTTTTTTATGCTTAATTACTTGGTAAGTAAATGATCTCATCATCATTCAAGGATTAATCATTATTTCGATTATCAAGTAACGCAGTAATAGTGCGTTGGTAGCGGCGCTGCTGACGTTTTAAAGTCTGTCTATCGGCAATAATAATAGCCTTAAGCTCAGTCAATGCCACTTCAAAATTGTCGTTAATCACCACATAATCAGCATTTACATATTGTGCCATTTCAGTGACTGCACCAGCGAGGCGTTGCTCTATGACCTCCATGCTGTCTTGCCCACGACTTGATAGACGTTGGCGTAACGTTGCAATATTAGGCGGTAGAATAAAAATCATCGTCGCGTCTGCAAAGAGGTTGCGAACTTGCATTGCCCCTTGCCAATCAATCTCCAAAATGACATCAATACCTGCATCTAGCTGCGTCCGTACACTTTGCTCAGAGGTACCATAATAGTTACCAAAAACTTCAGCATGCTCTAAGAATTTGCCATCATTTATAGCATCAGTGAATGTCTCTACTTCAGTGAAATAATAATGTTGCCCGTCAATCTCGCCAGGACGAGACGGTCGAGTAGTGTGCGAGATGCTGACGGTTAGATCATTGGTTGTGGCTAGTAGTTGCTTGACCAGTGATGTTTTGCCAGTGCCAGACGCGGCAGTAACAATAAATAATGAACCTGTCATATAAAATATCCTAATGATAGATAGTGATAAATAATAATAATTTTGACTAAATATTGGTTGCTCTACACAACTGATGAATAAATAATAAGAGTGAATAATGAATACTCTTAATAGGAGTTCGATAATGCGATAATGCCGCTTCGACATTATACTAATAACACTCATGCGCTAGTATTATAAAAAGGCAATAAAAGCAAATTATGCTAAAGTAGGGCACTCATTTTATTTTAATTGTCCGTCTCAACTATTTTTAACTCAAATTATCTAACGATAGGTCGTCTTATGCAAATTTATCTTGCCAACCCACGTGGATTTTGTGCGGGTGTGGACCGCGCAATTGCGATTGTTAATCAAGCATTAACTCGTTTTGAGCCACCTATATATGTCCGCCATGAAGTCGTACATAATAAATTTGTAGTCTCAGACTTGGCGAATCGTGGCGCAGTATTCGTTGAAGAGCTCGATGAAGTACCTGATGGCTCCATCGTTATTTTCTCTGCACATGGGGTCTCAAAAGCCGTCGAAGAAGAGGCTAAACGCCGCGATCTTACTGTGTTTGATGCGACTTGTCCTTTAGTGACTAAAGTGCACATTGAAGTCGCAAAACTTGCTCATGATGGTATGGATGCCGTACTGATTGGTCATGCAGGTCATCCTGAGGTAGAAGGTACCATGGGGCGCTTTAACCGTGGCTACGGTGGGCAGATTCATTTGGTCGAAAATGAAGCGGATGTCAAAAATCTGACCGTACAAGATTCTGAGCGTTTAGCATTTGTGACTCAAACTACCTTATCAATGGATGATACTGCTCTGGTTATTGACGCGCTACGCGATAGATTTCCTAGTATTCAAGGACCACGCAAAGATGACATTTGCTACGCCACTCAAAATCGCCAAGATGCCGTCAAAGATTTAGCCGGACGTTGTGAAGTAGTCTTAGTCGTCGGCTCTCCAAACTCATCAAACTCAAATCGCTTGCGTGAGTTAGCTCAGCGTATGGATTGTCATGCCTATCTGATTGACAATGCTAATGAAATGGACAAAGCTTGGTTCGATGGTGTACAGAATGTTGGTGTCACTGCTGGAGCGTCTGCACCTGAAGTTCTGATTCAAGAAGTGTTACAACAGCTCCAAGACTGGGGTGGTCAAATACCTAATGAACTATCAGGAATTGAAGAAAACGTATTTTTTAGCCTACCTAAAGCGTTACGTATTCCTGTGACTCAAGTAGGCAAGTAAGCAATAAGCAAAGAACCGCTACAAAGCTATAAGGTATTTCGAGGCTGACTATCAAAAAGAGGCGAGAGTGAAAAAGCAGAAAACTAAATTTGTGTTGGCAGAGGCTAGTATCAGCGACATCAACAAGCAATTAAAAATAAACTTGTTTGTTATTATTGTGGTGATATCTCTGCTAGGTTTAAACGCCCTATATTTCATTGAAGAAAAAAACATTTTCTCTGCAGTATTAATTGCTTTGATGATTCTTTTATTATTCTTCATGGCTAAGAGTCGTGACATCCTCAAATTGCAAGCACAACAGCTTGATGAACAAAATAAAATATAGGACTACTATGGCCGCTTATTACACTTTAATTAAACGCGAACAGCAAGCAGATGGTGTTTGTATTGCACATTATCAACCGACTGAGCATGTTCAAGGCGCATGGAACGAGCATGAGCAGCACATGGCACCAGCAACGGGATTGTTGACTGCTGAGTTACAACAATTCGCGCCGCAAGACAATATGCGTATTGCCCGTATTAGTCTTGATATATTAGGACTGATACCGCTTGATGACTTTACCATTACGACCCGCTGTATCCGTCCGGGCAAAACTATCGAGTTGGTAGAGTCAGTAATGAATAGCCGTGGTCGTGATTGTATTATCGCGCGTGCATGGCGATTGATAACTCAAGATACGAGCAGCATTGCAGGATTAGAAGACAAAATAGCGTTGTACCAGCCTGAGCAGTTGCCAATTTGGGAAGATATGAAAGGCTGGCCAGGGGGGTTTATTGCCAGTGTGCGTTTGGTTGCAGAGGCGGATCGTCGCCCCGGTCGTGGCATGGTTTGGATAACCAATGATACTGAAATGGTCGCCGGTGAGCCGACGGATGATATGGTGCATTTGCTTGGTATGGTTGATACGGCCAATGGTGTCGTACCTAGGCTAGGGTTAGGATTATCAGAACTGGACTGGATGTTCCCCAATACTGATTTGCAAATTCATATGTATCGCCTGCCTAAGGGTCAATGGCTTGGTATTGAAGCAGTGCAACAGTACGGCGCTGACGGTATTGGTGTGACTAGCGCGGTGCTACATGATGTTCACGGACCGTTTGGACGTAGCGAGCAGATTCTCACTATTCGTCCAATGCCACGTTAATATTCAAAAATTCTACTTAAATTTTTCCTATTCCATTTAAAACCTTCCTAAATGAGCGGCAAAGCTTGAAATATTTTGCCGTGCCCCTACTTTATAACTAGCCTAGCTGTCTTTATGTCGTTGCATGGATTGTCATCTATGCGATTTAACTAATGATAGCTATTTAATAATAAATTTTTAGCATGAGTGAAAGGAGTTTTTTATGAGCGAAGAGACCCAAGTAGACAGCCAAAACGTTGAAGAACCAAGTACTGATAATCAAAGCACTGACAAACAAGGCCCAGAATTAAAAAAACATAGCTTTGAAGCAGAAGTTGCGCAACTGCTGCATTTAGTAACTCATTCACTATATTCCAATGCAGATATTTTTGTCCGTGAGCTTGTCTCTAATGCTTCTGATGCTTGTGATAAATTGCGTTTTGAAGCAACCAATGATGACAGTCTTTATGAAGACGACGGCGATCTACGTATTCGTATTGCCGTTGATGAACCAGCCAAAACGATTACCTTTATCGATAATGGTATCGGCATGAATGAAGCGGATGCGATTGAGAACCTAGGTACTATCGCTAAGTCTGGTACCAAAGCTTTCTTAGACAAATTATCTGAATCACAAAAGCAAGACGGTCAGCTCATTGGTCAGTTCGGTGTTGGTTTTTATTCAGGTTTTATCATTGCTGACACAATTAGTGTAGAGACCCGTAAAGCGGGCGAGCCTGCCGATAAAGGCGTGCGTTGGGTGTCTGACGGTACGGGTATGTTCACCGTTGAGCCTATCGACAAAGCGACACGTGGCACCACGATTACTCTGCACCTAAAGGAACAGTATTCTGAGGGCGAAGACAGTTATTTAGACCGTGGTAAAATCAAGCGTTTGGTTAATAAGTACTCAGACCATATTAGCTTGCCGATTCAGATGCGTAAGGAAGTTTGGCAAGAAGATGTGGCTGACGAGACTGATGATAGCGTTGATGAGTCTGCATCAACTGGCGGCGAGATGGTTTTGACCGATGAGTGGGAAACCATCAATAAAGCCAGTGCGCTATGGACACGCTCAGCGTCAGAAATCGAAGAGGAGGAGTATGTCGATTTTTATAAAAACATCACCTATGATATGGATGCGCCGCTGACGTGGACACATAACCGTGTTGAAGGTCGCGTGCAGTACACACAGCTATTATATATTCCAAAAAAAGCGCCAGTAGATTTATACACACGTGAGCAGCAACACGGTCTGAAGCTTTATGTGAAGCGCGTCTTTATTATGGATGATGCTGAGCAGCTACTACCCATGTATTTGCGCTTCGTTAAAGGGGTTATTGATTCAGCTGATTTGCCGCTCAACGTCAGTCGTGAACTCCTACAAGAGTCGCGTGACGTGAAGTCTATCCGTGATGGCAATGCACGTCGTATTTTGACATTGCTCGCGAGCCTTGCTAATAGTGAAGACAGTGACAAGCAAGAGAAATTCGCCCAATTCTATGCAGAATTTGGTGATGTGATCAAAGAAGGTCTTGGCGAGGATATGGGCAATCAAGAACGTATCGCCAAACTATTACGCTATGCTACCAGCACTCAAGAGAAAACTGAGACTAGCTTTGAAGATTATAAAGATCGCATGATTGACGGTCAAAAAGCGATCTATTATCTAACAGCTGATAACTTAGTAGGCGCTAAAAACAGCCCGCAACTTGAGTTATTTAAGAAAAAAGGCATTGAAGTTATCCTAATGACTAGCCGTGTTGACGAGTGGGCGATGAACTTCTTAACGGAGTTTGACGGTACGCCACTACAGAACATTGCCAAAGGCGCGGTTGATTTAGGCGATCTACAAGACGACGCTGAAAAAGCTGAAGCTTCAAGGGCACAAGAAACGCTCAAGCCAGTCGTCGATAAACTCAAAGCCGCGTTAGGCGAGCGTGCTAAAGATGTCAAAGTATCTACGCGGTTAGTCGATAGCCCAGCATGTTTGGTCATTGGCGAAGGTGAGCTGTCTCCACAAATGATTCAGATGTTGAAGCAAATGGGACAAGATGTACCAGAGAGTAAACCCACGCTTGAGGTAAACCCTGATCATCCATTAATCAAAAAGCTAGAAACTAGCGAGCAGTCTGACGAAGATTTTGACAACTTAGCACAAGTAATCTTCGATCAGGCATTATTAGCTGATGGTGGTCAGCTAGATGATCCAGCCGCTTATTTGAAACGTGTTAACGCACTGTTAATGCGCTAGTCGTGTTAAAGATGAATAGCTAACCAAAGAAGACTAAAGAAGATAGTCATTGTGCAAAAAAAGGGGTTTTAGAATCCCTTTTTTTGTGCATTTTTACAAATCAGGCTTATCGTCTTGACTGTCAATCCGTTACAATCGCGATAGAATAGCCAGATAAACTATTAAGCTAAATTATCAGTTTCGCCAAGCTATATTTTCATTTTCTCGACTGGATAGAGGTCTAAGTCTTTGTCACTCTCGTCGCTCAAAACAGTATCGCTTCAGCGCTTTTCGCTTAACTTCGCCGCCAACATCATTGCGACACTGTGGATGTTAGTAGGGTCAACGCGTGCGTTTTCTTGGGTCAAACCAACCTTCCTGCAGTTTGCACTGTTTGCGTCATTAGCAGTCGGTAGTAATGTACTGTTTTCATGGCTAGCTGCTGAAAATGGCAGTCTATTTAATGAGCAAGGACTGGTCAGTTATCTTATTTGGCCGACTATTATTTTATTGGGTGGCATCATACTTGCGCGGCGCGCAGGCAACCCAGGTCTGCTATTTGTTCCAGTAGTCTTATGGTTGATTGCTGATACGCTGTCGGCGTTATTGCAGAGTCTGGTGCAGTTCTTTGGTAGTCAAGGTTGGTTACCAGAGTGGAGCTATTCGTTCTTACCGATCTTATTCTTAGTGCTATTTTTATGGCAGACGCTAGCTCTGTTATGGATATTTAGCCGTCGTTTACGCATCCCGTGGTGGGAGCGTATCATTGTGTTAATAGGCGCTGTTGCTTTGCTGACTATTTGGCAAAATAACGTTGCTGATCAGCCTATTTTTAAGCAAATACCTGTGCAGCCAGTGTTAGAAGAAGCCGCTTTTTACGAGCAGCCGCGCTTATTGCAACAAGCACTAGATGGCATTGATCCAAGTGTGCTGGGTGCTAGCGACTGGTACTTTATGGGCGTCGCTGGCTTTTCAGAGCAGAATGTCTTTCGCTCCGAGATTAATAAAATAAGAGAATTGTTTGATGTGCGTTTTGGCACTAGTGGACATTCGCTATCATTGATTAACAATTCCTATAGCTGGTTAGAGGAGCCGATAGCCACTAAGACTAGTATTCTGCAAGGATTAAAAAAAATCGGTCAGCAGATGAACGCTGATGAAGATGTACTCTTGCTGACGCTATCATCACACGGCAATCAAGATATTATTCAATTATCCAATCCACCACTTGAGATGGAAAATTTAGATCCCACATGGCTAAGAGAAGCGTTAGATGCATCAGGTATACGCTGGCGAGTCATCATAGTTTCTTCTTGTTATTCTGGCTCCTTTATAGATGAGTTAAGCTCACCCACGACAGTGATTATCACGGCATCAGCTGCTGATAAGATGTCTTTTGGGTGTACTAACAGCGCAGAGATGACTTATTTTGGTCAAGCCTTCTTCGCTGAGAGTTTACGTGAAAATACCAGTTTTGCGGCAGCGTTTAAAGATGCCAGTTTAAGAGTGCAAGAGCGTGAAGGCTTTATGGGTTTTGAGCCGTCTGAGCCGCAAATGGTCATCGGTAGCTTGATGGAAACTGCGTTACCAGCGTTTGAAAAAGTACTGTTTGATAAGTCACGCGCGTCTGTTGCGAATGTCAGTAATGTGAAAGAGGGTGCTGATACTACTATAGTCAGTCCTTAATAAAAGAGAGTCGTCTATAATAACGTGTATCAAGTAAAAACTAAGGGAATTTCAATGATAAATAATTATTACACCCATCGCTTACCTGCTAATACGCAATTGACAAAAAAAAGTGCCAATCGTTGTTTCAATGGTGAGCAGCATTATTATAGTCATGATTCAGCGGCAACTAAAACGAAAATGAGCTTTAGTATTTATCTCCCTGATGCAGCATTGAATGGTCAGCTTTGTCCTGCAATTCTGTATTTATCAGGCTTAACTTGTAATGCAGATAACGTCACTCACAAAGCACATTTTCAAGAAAAATGTAGTGAGCTTGGGATAATATTCATTGCGCCAGACACGTCTCCTCGCAGTGATACAGATACTGGTATTGATGTACCAAATGACGAGCGTTACTTTGTTGGTCAGGGCGCTAGTTACTATGTAGATGCTACAAACGCACCGTGGGCAGATAACTTTAATATGCAAAGCTACATCGTTGATGAGCTATATGATTTGCTACGCGCAGAATTTGCCGTTAGTAGCATTGGTATCATGGGGCACTCCATGGGTGGTCATGGCGCATTGTTATTAGGCTTTAAGTTCCCTAGTAAGTTCGTCAGTGTCTCAGCACTTTCGCCCGTTTGTGCCGCGAGTGAGTCGGCTTGGGGACAAGCAGCTTTTACTGAGTATTTTGGTGAAGATAAAGCAGTGTGGAAAGAATTCGATGCGGCACATACTATTGAAAGAGTCGGTCAGCAATACTTAAGTATTTTAGTAGATCAAGGCGGTGCTGATGAGTTCTTGGCGGATGGGCAATTACAGACCTCAAAACTTCAACAAGCTTGTCAGCAGGCAAAGCAGCCACTCACGCTACGCTATCAAGCTGGACATGATCATAGCTACTATTTCATTCAAAGTGTCATGGGTGATCATATTCGTCATCATTATAAAGCGGCAGATTTAGCTAACAGCCGATAGTTTATTATCCATTAAATGAATCCTCAAAAGGTAAGGTTTTATGGCAAATTCTCAAAAACTCTCAATAGACGATTTAGATACTGAACAACAGGATACGAGACAAAAAAATGCTGAGTCAACACTGTCCATCATGCAAGCGGATATAGAGGCAGCCTTACAAGAAAAACAGCAGGCAAAACGTGACGCTGATACTGGGATTTCAGAAGGTGTTCATTCAAACACTACATCAGATGAATCAAACTTAAAATCAGTAGAGACAGTAGATAGCGAAGCGCTTGATGAGTCTCAGCTCTCACGCGTCATAGAGATGGCTTGGGAAGACAGGACACCATTTGCAGCGATAGAACACAGCTATGGACTCAACGAAGCTGCTGTTATCAAGCTTATGCGTCAAGAATTAAAGCCGTCCTCTTTTCGATTATGGCGAGAGCGTGTGACAGGACGTGATACTAAGCATCAAGCCAAGCGATCTTTTGAAGTGGGTCGTGCTTATTGTAAGACCCAGTACAAACAACGCTAAAACATAAGTAACTCTAAAACATAAGCAACGCTAAAAATTATATGACTTGATGCAGCGCTTAAACTCACTAAGCCCCCTTTAATAAATGATCTGAATTAGGTAACTCAATTATGATTTGTCCCGCTAAGCAATATTTAATCGCACCTTCTATTCTATCTGCTGACTTTGCACGCTTAGGTGAAGAAGTCGAGCGAGTATTGGCATCGGGCGCGGATGTGATTCATTTTGATGTAATGGACAATCATTATGTGCCCAATCTGACTTTTGGTAGCATGATTTGTAAGGCGCTGCGTGATTACGGTATCGATGCACCCATTGATGTGCACTTAATGGTGTCTCCTGTTGACGGTATGATAGAGCAGTTTTTAGAGGCCGGTGCGAGCGTTATTACCTTTCATCCCGAAGCTAGTGGACACGTTGATCGCTCATTGCAATTAATTAAAGATGGCGGTGCGAAATGTGGTTTAGTATTTAATCCTGCGACACCGTTACATTATTTAGACTATGTCATGCACAAGGTTGATCAAATTTTATTG